>CAZYUK010000006.1:0-18899 GCA_964650675.1 uncultured Candidatus Bathyarchaeia archaeon | reverse complement strand
GGGGAGAAGTCGTAACAAGGTGGCCGTAGGGGAACCTGCGGCCGGATCACCTCCTAAGAAAGAAGCGGTGTTGCGGGGGAGGACCGAGTAGCCCGACCTATCAAAATCAACTACGTGCAATCCCCGGATCGCATGGTTCGGGGATGAAGGGCTAGTCAACGGAGGCCTGGAAACCTCCGACTGACGATGAAGCCGTGCATAGGTTTCGACTCCAGCTGTGGGACCGGGTAGTATGCTGATATACTACGCTGCCTGATGGATGGCTTGGCTTGGGTGCTGAAGAAGGGCGTGGCAAGCTGCGATAAGCCCCGGGTAGACGCATGCAGTCTATGATCCGGGGATACCTGAATGGGACTTCCCGGCGCCTTCGGGCGCCGCTCCGTGAGGAGAGGGAACCCCCCGAACCGAAACATCCTAGTAAGGGGAGGAAAAGAAACCAACTGGGATTTCCTGATTAGCAGCGAGCGAAAAGGAAACAGCCTAAACTGAACACTCCCGCGACGAGCGGGCGTGGATGTGGTGTATGGGACCGGTCTTTCTCCTCGTCGGCGAAGCAGAGGTGTTCTGGAAAGCTCCGCCGTAGAGGGTGATAGCCCCGTATGCGTATTCCGAAAGGAGATGACCGGCTTCCGGAGTAGCGCGCCTTGGGACTGGCGTGTGAAACTGGGAGGCATTAACTTCCAAGGCTAAATACAACCCAAGACCGATAGCGCACTAGTACGGCGACGGAAAGATGAAAAGTCCCCCGAGAGGGGCGTTAAAAGTGCCTGAAATCAGGTAGTTATAGACGATTGAGGCCCGAAAGGGTTGAGGCCGCACGAAGGAGGCCGAGGTGACTCGGCGTTACGGAGGCGGCGGACCAGGGTCTCATGCTTCGTTTCGAATCACGAGCCGGGGAGTTCACCCGTGTGGCGAGCCTAAGAGCATGAAGCTCGTAAGCGCAGGGAAACCGAAGGGCGGGCAGCCGCAAGGCGAGCCGCTGGGTCTGAAAGGGCCCGGAGTCACGCGGGTGAGACTAGAAAGCGGATGATCTATGCCAGGGCAAGGCGAAGTCAGGCGAAAGCCTGATGGAGGCCTGCAAGAGTGCTAACGTGCAATTTGCTTCCCTGACCTTGGTATAGGGGCAAAAGACCAATCTAATCCGCTGATAGCTAGTTCCCTCCGAAGTATGTCGCAGCATAGCCTCGGGCGAGGTAGCCGGCGGGGTAGAGCACCAATCGGAAAACACGAAACCGAAAGGTTTCACTTTCCTTTTGAACTCCGAATACGCCGGCGCCGTGGACCCCGGGAGACGGAACGCACGGGTTAAGCTCGTGCTTCGTGAGGGGAGCAACCCGGACTGGGGTTAAGGCCCCCAAGTGCTGGCTAAGTGACAAACTAAAGAGCGTCGTAAGCCTAAGACAGCGGGGAGGTAGGCTCAGAAGCAGCCACCCTTTAAAGAAAGCGTAACAGCTCACCCGCCGAGGCTTGGGGCCTCGAAGATGGACGGGTCTAAAGCCAGCCGCCGATACCCTAGAGTTACGCCTGCTGGCGTAATCCGGTAGGAGGGCGTCCCGATTGGGCGGAAGCGGGGCCGTGAGGTCCCGTGGACCGGTCGGGATTGCGTATCCCGGTGGTAGTAACAGCATAGTCGGGTGAGAATCCCGACCGCCGAAAGAGCAAGGGTTTCCCGGCAACGCGTCGTCAGCCGGGAGTTAGTCGGTCCTAAGGCCAGCGTTAACGTGACTGGTCGAATGGGAAACTGGTTAACATCCCAGTACTACGAAGGTACGCGTGGCGACACAAGGTCCAGGGGGTGACGCTTCGGGGTAGGTTGAGCAGGACCGTCATCCTGTTTAACTGTCCAACCCTGGGGAGTACCGTAATGGTGAGAACCAGGGGAAAACAGGAATAGCCCCCCGTATGGGGGGTTCAGCCGAGCCCTGGAGACCTTGAAAAGCTCCCTGGAATGGATCCTTCGTATCCGTACCCAGAACCAACACCGGTGCTCTGGATGAGTAGTCCAAGGCGTGTCGGGGGCAATCGTGGCGAGGGAACTCGGCAAATCAGCCCCGTATCTTAGGTATAAGGGGTGCCTACGGCATTCCCGCAAGGGGGTGCGGTAGGTCGCAGTGACTAGGGGGTTCCGGCTGTTTAATAAAAACATAGGTAGCCGCTAGCCCGTAAGGGTGTGTACGGCTATTGAATCCTGTCCAGTGGTGGTACCTCAAACCTGATTTCAACCGGGCTAAGGGCCGCTAAACGACGGGAGTAACTCTGACTCTCTCAAGGTAGCCAAATGCCTTGTCGTGTAAGTTACGACGTGCATGAATGGATCCACGAGGACCCCGCTGTCCCCGCCATGACCCCGGTGAACCCACCTGCTGGACGAACAGTCCAGCGACTCCCAGTGGGACAAGAAGACCCCGTGGAGCTTTACTGCAGTCAGTCGCTGGGGTGAGGTTACGTTTGCAGAGCGTATGTGGGAGCCAATGAGTGGGGGTCCCCGGGCCCCCAGGAGGCAACAATGGAACACCACACATTCGCGACCTCCCCCCTTACCGAGGCCTAGTTGTCCGGAACAACGGCTGATGGGCAGTTCGGCTGGGGCGGCACCCCCTTGAAAAGGAATCGAGGGGGCCCAAAGGCCAGCTCAGGAGGGACAGAAACCCTCCGTAGAGGGTAAAGCCAAAAGCTGGCCTGACCGGATCTTCAAAAATAAGAGTTCCGGAGGTGAAAGCCGGGCTTAACGAGCTATCGTGTCCTTATTGATGAGGGCCGGTAGTGTCAGAAAAGTTACCCCGGGGATAACAGGCTTGTCGCGGGCGAGAGTTCGCATCGACCTCGCGGTTCGGTACCTCGATGTCGGCTCTTCCTATCCTGGCCTTGCATAAGGGGCCAAGGGTGAGGCTGCTCGCCTATCAAAAGGGATCGTGAGCTGGGTTTAGACCGTCGCGAGACAGGTCGGATTTTATCTACTGGGAGTGCAGGATGTCTGAGGGGAAAGGGCCTTCAGTACGAGAGGAACGAGGCGCTGGAGCCTATGGTTTACCGGTTGTCCGACAGGGCACGCCGGGCAGCTACGCTCCTGCGGATAAGAGCTGAAAGCATCTAAGCCCGAAGCCGCTCCCAAAAATAGACATCCGTCCCGCCCCCTCCGGGGGGTGGGTGAAGGGCACACGTAGAATACGTGTTTGATGGAGCCGTGGTGTACGTGTCAAGACTTCGGTCGAGGCACTCAGCCAGCGGCCCCCAACAGCCCGAAATATCAGCTTCACAACTATCCGATCCCGCGGGAGATATCGAAACCTGTGCACGGCTCTCATGAGCATTGAGCTTGCCCAGTGGTTACTGGGCTTCATGGGTTGCCGAATGACGTTTTTTTCGTCCATTCGGAGGTACCCCCCCTACGTTTTTTCACACGCGCGGGGGGCTGTGACTTAATGGGGGTCTCCTATTGAGCTTTCTTCTTTGGGGGTTCTCCACCGAAGACATTGGCGCCCGCGCATGGGTTACCGTTAATGCGGCGGAAACTGTTGATCTGCCCCGTGTGGGTGAGGGCGTCGCTGAAGGGTCCGTTGATGATGTGCCAGAAAGGCTTACCGAGGAGGCGTAGCTTGCTGAGCTCCTCGTCGCTCATCGCGAGCATCGCCATCTTGAGGTCGTGGATGATCAGGAGGGCCTGCTCCCGCGCCTCGGGGCCATTCTCCGGCTTCCTATACTGCTTCGTCTTGAGGGCGCCTGTGCTCACCCAGTTCATGAGCTGCCAGACGTGCACGGCGAGCTCCTCGATGCTCATCACGTCGACCGCGGGCCGGAACACGTAGTCCTTGGGCCTTAGCCCCTCAGTCGCCCAGTAGAAGCGGAACCCTAGTCCGTCAAGCATCCGTGCCAGCACCGTCGTGCTGGAGAGGTGGTCAGGGTACCCGGGAATACTGTAGTATTCACTCAAAACATATGCCTCAAAAAGAATGTAAGAGGCAGGTTTAAAAACAGGTTGTTTTATTACCCGCGGCGAAGTGAACGTGATTTTCAGGGTCTAGTCGCCGGTCTTACTGGTAGACCGTTTATCACGTCCACGCTTCCATCGCTCACCCTCTTGGATGCATCGATCCCCTTCAATGAGACTTTGCGGAGCCCTGGTTCGAGTCTGGGCGCCAAGCAGAGCCTCCCTACGCCGATCGCCTTCCCGTTTATACTCCACTCCAGCTCCTTGTTGGCCAGCATGGTCTTCGTTTGGGCGTCGTACCTTTGACCGCTGAGGTAGATGTGTAAAAGATTAAACCTCTGCTATAATGGCCCCCATAATAAGTTAGTAGGGGAAGCACGAACTGCCAAAGTTTGTTAGCGTAGCCCAGCCAATTCCGTGTCCTTAAGACGCGCAAGATTATCCACTTCGAGGGCCTCCCACCTTTTTTATCTTCAGCCTGACATGATCCTAACGTGGATTGACTATGGAACCGATTCTCATCGTAGGTTCGGCGGGGAGCGTCGGCCACGACATGGTCTACGAGATCGCGAGCATGCGCTCCGACATAAGGGTCGTCGGCGCCGACATCAACGAGACGAAGGGGGTCTACGAGGTGGACGAGGCCCTCCACACGGCGCATAACCTCGGCCACTACCCCGACCTCAGCTTCAGGAAGATCGACCTGTTCGACGTCGTGGGGACGGCGGAGGCGCTGAAGGAGCTGAGGCCGAAGGTGATCTGTAACCTCGGCAGCCTGGGCAGCTGGTGGGTGACCAGGCTGCTGCCCGACGATGTCTACGCGAAGATAGGCCCCATCGGGCCGTGGCTACCGAATCACCTCACCCTGGCCTACAAGCTGATGCAGGCCGTGAAGAGGTCGGGGGTCAAGACGAGCGTGGTGAACGGCGCCTACCCCGACCTGACGAACGTGGTTCTCGGTAAGCTCGGCCTGGCCCCCGTCTGCGGAGGAGGCAACATGGACCTCGGCGTCTCCAGGGTGAGGCGCCTAGTCGCCAGGGACATGAAGGTCCCCTTCAGCAGCGTACAGGTCTACGGCGTCGGCCACCACGGCACCTTCTATACCGTGAGGATGGGTGGCCCATTCTGGCTGAAGATAATTGTCGACGGCGAGGATGTCTCAGGGAGATATCCGAACGATAAGATCGTCAAAATGTACCAAGGCTACGGCTACGGGAAGTCGGTGCAGTACCCGAGCGCCCTCGTCGACCAGATGAGGACCGCCTCCAGCTTCCTGAAGCACGTACTCGCCATCTACTACGACACCAGGGAGGTCCAGCAGAGCGTCGCCGGGCCGAACGGATTGCCAGGCGCGTACCCGTGCAGGCTCGGGGAGGACGGCGCCGAGGTCGTGCTCCACGGAATAAGCCTCGGGGAGGCGGTGAAGATAAACGAGGAAGGCGCACGCATCGACGGCATAGAGCGGGTGAAGTCCGACGGAACGGTTGTCTACCTGGACAAGAACGTGGAGTACATGCGGGAGGTCGTGGGCTACGAGTGCAAGGAGCTCAAGCCCTCCGAGTCCGAGGAGAGGGCGAGGGAGCTGGAGAAGGGGCTGAAGAGGCTCTACGAGAAGTACAAGGTGAAGGCCTAGACGCCGGTTCCCGGGGGGCTAGATGTCGAGCCTCGCCCTCCTTGGCCCGAACCAGACCCCCAGGTACCATCCCGCTATGGCGCCTATGAAGTAGCCCCAGAACTGCGGGCTGAGTCCCAGCACCATGGAGAGGTCTCCCTCTCCTATGATGTAGGCCATTATCAGCATGCCGCCGACGAACCAGATCAACATCGCCTTCATCATGGTGATGCCCAGCCGCTTCCTCCTCTCGGACGGGGCCTGGAGGAGGATTATTTTGATGAGGTACGATGAGATGCTGAAGAAGAACCACACGACGATCAGGGAGGCGCCGATCGTCACGAAGTCCACTGAAGTCCCCTCCTCAAATTTCAGTATCTAAAGGTTGAACGGAGAATATATCATTTTGTCGAATTCATCTTGATGAACCTGTCCATGAAAATGTAATGGTTTTTAGTTCTGGAAATAAAGGAAATCAGTGACAAACATTGACCGAGGAAACCGGCGGACACATGGAGATAGATGTCCTAAACTACAGGACCGGCAAGCCCATCCGCTTCAAGATAAACCTGGGTAAGGTCACGCTTCCCCATCACATGGATCTCGTTATTCCCCCATATGCGTATAGCGTGGAGTTCGCTGAGCGCGCAATAGACGGCGACAGGTCCTACGGGGGGCTGAACTACTACGCCGCGAAGGAGCTTAAGATGCCCTTCGAATACCCTCCAAACATCGTTGTCGTGGCCAAGCAGACCACCGGAGACTCGTCGAATCGTGAGGACAAGCTCGAATCCACGATCGCCCACGAGATAATTGAGGCTGAGCTCATGAAGACGGGGCTCCCGTACCACATCGCCCACATGTACGCGATGGAGTACGAGAAGGGAGTGTACGTGGATTAGCCGGAAGCAGGAACGCGCCTATCACGCGCGCGCCAGCTCTGAAAGGTAAATGAAAACTCTTAAAACAAGGGCAAAAGATCGGAAGGGGAAGGTTACAGGAAATGAATGGGCGCCTTCGCGGTTTGATCGTCTATGGCACCAGTTTTGGCGCGACGAAGGGAACCTCAGAGGAAATTGCACGAATACTCCGGGAGGAAAATTTCGACGTAGACGTCGTCAACGCGCAGGAGGAGAGGGTCAGAGACATCTCAGATTATAAATTGGTCATCGTCGGAAGCAGCCTGGCGAACTGTAGGTGGAACAGCGGGGCGGAGGATTTCCTGAAAAAATTCCATGGGGAATTGGAAGATAAAGAGTTGGCCCTGTTCGTCTCCTCCCTGGAACCAATCGCCGAGAGGGAAGGAAACGCGGAGGAGGTCGCCAAGATACGTAAAATTGCCCTGGAGGACCAGGTATCGAAGCATGGCCTCAGGCCCATAATGACGGCTTTGTTTGGCGGCGTCCTGGACTATAACAAGATGGGTTTCCTGACGCGTAAGGCCATGGAGGTGGCCTTCAAGTCACGGCTTCAAAATACCGGGTTTAAGGAGCTTCAGCCAGGCGTCTATGATCTGCGCGATTGGGATGAGATTCGAAGCTGGGCCAGAGAACTCGCTGAAAAGGTCCTGGAATAGGCACCCACTCTTAGGTTGAATGAAATAACCAGGAAAATCAGGAACGAGAGATAACCCAAGGCGAATCAGTAGAATAGATTAGGGAAAAATTTTACCCCCCAAACCCAAACCCCTCTCTTACTTATATGTCACACGAAATGAAGGATAGCATATTGCACACCGCACACTAACGGCATATAAATACAGAAAGAAACATATAAAAGAAAATAGTTGGTTACTTAAACACCAACCTTGATGGCTTCCACTCACATGGGATTTGGCTTTATCTTTACCTATGTTCTTCTTCAGGTATTGAACAAGGCTAGTTTAGAAGCCACTATAGTTGTACCCTTACCTTTCCTTGTTTTAATAGGGGCTGTTGGAGGCGCATTCCCAGACCTAGATAGGAAAGAAGATTGGGGCTTGCATCATAGGCAGACACTTCACTATTCCGTAGGCTACGGTGTTGCGTCTCTGCTACTATTAACCATTAATGCATTTTATTCTAATTCCTTCATTCTCGTATTATCCTGCTTTCTAGCTGGAGCATGGCTACACTCGTTCATGGACATATTTGGCGGCTGGTGGATTAAGCCCACACAAAGTGTTTACGAACATATCACGAAAAAGTGGATTTATGCGTATGATATTTTTCCCTTTGCTAGCGCAAAGGAGTGGAGTCTTCAATCCTTTGGGAATGTGCTAGCTCTTCTAATTTCGCCATTTTTACCACCTTCATTAGACCTTCCGGGATGGCAGTTTGTAGCTGGCTGTTTCGCTTTAATATGGCTCATATCTGCGGCTTATGAGGTTCAAAGAACAATCCCTGAAAGACAAGTGATGGAGGTAAAGTATTGGGAAGACAAGTTCCAAAGGATACTTGCTGAACAATAGGAATTTAGTATTGAGATTGCATGTTCGTGTAATGCACACGCGAATTTTTAAGATAAAAAAAGTATTATATTATATAATCATTTAGAAATCGCGCGCATGTTCTTACGATTCATTTAGGTAATGCTTCTAGCACGCGCACGAACGACTACCTCTTCTCACTCACTCTCATTCTCTCTAAGACAGACGCCCGCGCGGGTTAGAGGGACGGTAGATGTTGCAAGTATCGGGGTAGCTTGCAGTGGTGTGAGAGGAGGGTTTGGGGGGAAAAATTTTAGCCTCAAACCCAAACAATCCTTTTATTAAGGGAATTTTTCGATTTTCCAATAACCACTTAAGACTTCGCTTAGACGATTAATCACCCTCTTGGTCTTGGAGGCGACTGTGGGATCAGGGAGAGGTGGTTCTTCTTCTCTGATGCTGAGATCCAGGCCGAGTTCACCGGAGAACAGCGAGAAGAGGCCCTTTTCCTCATATCCCGGATTATATCCTCCGCATAATAGGTCCACCAAACCACAGCCAACCTCCTCAGCCGCCTCGGACGCGGCCATCCCAATTGACCGAAGCCCCTGGTATGTTAAGCCCAAATCGGCGAGTTCATCGGCATGGTGCGGGTCCGCCCCGCCGTTCCTGATTATAACCTGCGGCTTAAACTGGCGGACGATCGGCCTGAAGACCCTGTCAATGACGAAGCCATAGCACCTATCATCAGCTTCCTTCGGGAGAGGGACGTTGATGGTGTATCCCTCTCCTCTCCCTTTCCCGATCTGTTCAACGAACCCTGTGTGTGGGTATATGGTATCCGGGTCCTGGTGGATGGTTAGGTAGAGAACTCTGGGCTCCTCATAGAATATGTCCATGGTGCCATTCCCAGTATGCGCGTCCGTGTCGAAGATGAGGACACGCTCCATACCATGACGCTCAATCATCGCCTTCGCGCAGATCGCGACATCGTTGAACACGCACCAGGCATCACCGTAATCTCTCCCTGCATGATGTAGACCACCGCCGACCCCCTGCGCAATTTTAAACCTGTTGCTCGCAACACAGTCACCGGCGGTTAACGCCGCTCCGACGATCAATCTGACCGCATTGACGATGGATGGCTTAAGGGGTGTGTCATCCGAGAGGAACCCCTGCCTCTCAGCTATCGCATTTACTCTCTGAATATAATCCTTGGAATGAACCAGCATTAAATCCCGGTCGTCAGCAGCCTTTGGCCTAAGTAACTCCACATCTGGGCGGTTCAAGATCCCCTCGGATTCCAGGAGTTTTAGATAGCGTGGGAATCTGTCGCCCCGAAGAGAATATCCTTCACCAAAATCGTACTCTGCGATGCCTTCATCGTAGATCACGGCATATTTCTTCATGACTAATTCAAAGAAATGCGGGATATTATTCCTATCTGAAATATAGGCGTGTATTCAAGCGCACAATCTGGGTTTGGGGGAAAAAAATTTTAGCGTGAAATGAACATATTAAATCATCAATACACCCAGGCGATAGACTTGAGTGAATTTACAGCGTCCAAGGGTCCGGAAGCCGAGCGGGTTCTGCACAGGTTCTCTTGCTCAGGCACACAGACGGTGTTCTATGAGCTGGTGTTCACGTCGAGCCGGCTGATAATCGCCAAGACAGGCGGCCAACCCTACCTCGGCGTGAGCCAGATGCTGGCCGCCTCGGCGAAGGCTTCAAAGAAGGTGGAGGAGCTGAAGAATCTCTCACCGGCTGAAATCCTGGCAGACAACCCCGAGAACGTCTCGATACCCTACCCCGAGATCGAAACCGTCGTGATGAAGCGGCCGGGGTTCATGGGGACCGCTAACGTACTCGTCGCGGTGAGAGGGGTCAAGAAGTGGTACGAGTTCCGTCTGGCGCTGAAGAAACAGGAGTTCCAGGGCCACATAGACTTCGTGCAGTCGATCCTGGGAGAGAAAGTCGTCGTCAGATGATTCTGCAGCTGATTGTGTCAGACGTTTATGGACCACATTGGAACTATTTCCTCTTGGTAAGGCTTAACCTGACCGGAGAGGGCATGATGCCTACCTCGAAGAGGGACCGGTGGTCCAAGCCTACTTTACCACGATGATCTCGGGCTCCAAGCTGACCTCTGCCTTTATTGACTGCCAGACGAGGCTGTACTTCTCCGCGAGCTTAAGAGTCCTCCTAACGGCGTCGACACTACAACCCCTCGCGACAATCTTCGGTCTCAGCGTGACCCTGTCAAAGGTGGAGGTCCTGTCGAGGAACTCCTCGACGTGGCCCTCCGCCTCGCACTCATATGAGACGAGTTCTATCTTCAGCCTCTCCGCGGCCCAGAGGAACATGAGCATGAAGCAGCTGTTCAGGGCGCCGACGAAGGCGTCCTCCGGGGTGAGGACACCCTCGCGGCCGTGGCTGGCGGCTGGGGCGCTGAAGGGCAGGACGGCACCGTTGCCGCAGCTGAGCTCCCCGTCGTAGCCGCCCATCCAAGTTGTCTTCGTCGAGTAGACCGGCATCCTACTCTCCCCTGATCCCGTCTATCATCCCAGATATCTCCTGGGCTAGCCGCCTGGCGGCCTCGATGCCGTCATCGTCGAGCTCCCTCCTCGACGCCGGCGCCTCGACGCCCTACTGCTCAAGGAGGTCCTCCACCACGACCGAGTCGGCTGGCTCGTTACTGTGCCTGGCTATCGCCTTCCTGGCGCAGAGCTTGCCGCAGCCGTCGACCGCGATGGTCGGGTGCTCCTTGGCGAAGCCGTGCTCCTCGAGCTCCCCCGCCAGGAACAGGGGGAGGCAGATGGTAACAGTCACGTCCGGCCTGTACTCCTCCAGGACGAGCCTGGTCGCCACCCGGCTGAGGGTGCCGAGGCTGCAGCACTCGCCGCTGCATGAGACGACGCCGACCTTCGGCTTGATGTTCATCATTGGTCCTCCTCCGCGAGCTCGTCGACCTTCCTCGCTATCCTCTCCGCGAGGAGCTTCGAGAGCTTGACGCCGTTCTCGTCGAGGAAGGTGACCTCGCCCGTCTTAAGCCCCCTGTTATCCTTCAGCAGCTCCATCACCCAGAATCGGGCGGCGATGACGCCGCCTGACCGGACTATGTTCTTCCCCGCGCACTCCAGGGGGCAGCCGTCCACGGCGATGCACTTCGCCCCTGCCACCTTGACCCTGGCCTCCTCGTCGCCCATGACGAGGAGGGAGAGGCAGAGGGTGTCAGCCTTCCCCTTCCTGAGCTCGTCGACGACCCTGAACGTCGCGTCGCGGCCTATGGAGCCGAACGCCTTGCCGATGCCGCTGCACTGTATAACGAGGACGGGTTTACCCAACTCGGTCACATCCCCTTGATCTTCTTCATCTCATCGGCCACCTTTCCCTTCATGACCTCGAGGTAGGCCTCGGGCGTGAGGAGCCCGTCGAGTTCGCAGACGTCCGCGAGGGCCACCTCCGCTATCCAGCCCCTGCCATATGGGTCGGCGTTCATCGTCTCCGGATTGGGCTCGAGTTCAGCGTTCACCTCGGTGACGACTCCGCTGACTGGCGAGATGACGTCGAAGACCATCTTTATCGTCTCGAAGCTTGCGAACCTCGAGCCCCGGGTCAGTCTGTCGCCCCTCCTCGGGGGCTCCAGGAAGATTATGTCTCCGCCGCGCCTCTGGAAGAAGTCCGTGACGCCGATCCTCGCCTTCGCACCTGCGGCGTCGACCCAGACGTCGTCCGGTGAGTAGAGGAGACTCCTCTTTACCCTGAAGATGAACTTGTCGGCGGTCATCTGGAGATACTCTTCAGCCACAGCCATCCTCCCCTAACTCCTCCTCCTCGGGAAGTACTTCCTCGTCGCCAGTCCGAGCCTGACCAGCGAGAGCATCAGGGGCACCTCGAAGAGTGGTCCGATCACTGTGGCGAGGGCCGCCTCCGAGCCGATGCCGTAGAGCGTCGTCGCGACCGCGATGGCGACCTCGAAGTGGCTGCTCGATCCTATGAGGGTCACGTCGATGGCGGTCTCGTATCTCCACCCGACCAGGTACCCGATGGAGTAGGTTAAGATGATCATCGTCGCGTAGTGGAGTAGGTTCGGCGCCGCGATGTACAGGACGAGGAGAGGGTTGCTGAGGATGATCTCTCCTTGGAGGTTGAAGAGGACGATGAGGGTGATGAGGAGGGCGACGAAGCTGATCTTGCTGACCTTCTCCCTGTAGACCCCGTCGAACCATTCGAGGCCCTTACGCGGTATCAGGATCTTCCTCGTCGCCGCCCCAGCCGCCACGGGTACGAGTATAAAGAACAGTACGCTGATGGCGATCAGGTCCCAGGGCACGGGGATGCCGCTGACGCCGAGGTAGAAGGCGGCGAGGGGCGCGTAGAGGACGATCATTAGTGTGGCGTTCACGGCGGTGTTGATGAGGCCCTGCGCCATGTCGCCCTTGGCGAGGAGCATCCACCACATGACCATCGCGGTGCACGGGGAGAGCCCCAGCAGTATGACGCCGGCGATGTAACCCTGGTTGCCTCGCAGGAAAAAGTTGGCGTACAACGTCATCAGCGCGGGGGCGATGACCCAGTTGGCGAATACGGCAAGCATGATCGGCCTCGGGCTCTTGGCCGCCCGTTTGACATCGCCGAAGGCGATGCCGAGGACGGTGGGGTACATCATGAAGAAGAGGCAGATGCCGATGGGGATCGATATCTGGGCGAACTTCAGCGAGTCCAGGTACTCCCCGAAGCCGGGAGCGTACTTGCCGAGGAGCAGACCTATGATGATGCAGAGGAATATCCAGACGGTGAGGTACTTCTCCAGGATCCCGAGCTCAGTCTCCTTCTCGGCCATCGTCTCATCCTTCTGGGGCCATCAGATGGGATAGATTAACATATTTAAAAACGTTGTTATGAACTTCGTGATTTAAAGTATTCCGAGCTCCCTGAGCCTAGCCACCATCTCCGGCTCGCGCAAACCGTAGAAGACCCACTTCCCCTCCTTCCTGCCCTCGACGACGCCGGCGCCCTCAAGGATCTTGAGGTGATGGGACGCCGTCGGCTGGGTGAGGCCGAGGGCAGCGATCATCTCGCAGACGCACATGTCCCTGACGCCGAGGAGTCGAACCATGCGGACCCTGATCTCGTCTGAGAGCGCCTTGAAGAGCCTGCTCTTATCCCTCGCCTCCTTGAGCGAGGCCGTCTCCTCGGCGAGCCTCCTGAGCTCCTCGTAGTGCTGGTCTGCGTCATCGCAGGTGCAGAGTCCGGACTTGATCAGCCTGTCCAGCGCGGTCTCGGTGTCGCTCATGACGGATAACGCTTAATGATTTAACGTATTTAAATATGTTCAAAAACCTCGGCGAGGCTGAGGCAACGTCCTGCATCGGCGGGGGCGATAGTTGAACGCATAAAATTGGTTTAGGCTTAGACGCCGATGCATGGGGCGAGGTAGTAGACGAGCCTCCCCTTCGGCAGCTCGAAGTCCATCTTTATCGGCATGTCCGTGCTCAGCTCGACGGTGGCGACCTCGCTGCTGCTCCCGGCGGCGTTCACGATCTCGTCCAGGTAGCTGAGGGTGAAGGTGGCGCTGCTGTCCTCCTCCGACTTTAGCTCGAGCAGGTCGTCGCTACCCTTCTCCCACTCGCTGAAAGCACTGCCCATGTCGCCGACGGCGCTCACCTTCAGCGCCTCCCCCTCGACGCTCACCTTGACGTGCTCGCTGACGAGGTCAGCGTCCTTTATCGCCATCCTGAGGCTGTTGGTTAGTATCCTGGCCTTAGCCTTGAAGAATATCTTGGGCTGGGGCACCTCCTCGTCGATGGGCTCCAGGATGGGCATCTCGAACCTCCTGCTGTGTCCGCCACGCTTGCAGTTGATCACGAGGCGGGCCTTCTCCTCGTCCAGCCTCATCGTGACGTCCTCGTCCCTCTCGACCCTGTCCAGGAACCTGAGCAGCTCCTTGACGTTGATGCTGAGCTTCGGCTCACCCTCGCACCTGTACTTGTCGAAGAACTCTCCAGGCAGCTCGAAGTCGACCATCGCCACGTGGCTTGGGTCCATGGCGAGGAGCTTGAGCTGCGCCTCGTTCATGACGAATGTCCCCTCGTCAACGATGACTCCGAGCGCCTTGATCAGGTTGCGGAACGGGTCTATCCTCGAAACCTCTACCTCGAACAAACGTGGGTTCTCCTATGAGCTTGGACTCGCTGCCTACACCTACGACGGTAGGCAATAAAAGGGTTAGCTGTATTCTCGCCAGGTGTAGCCGCATTTGGTGCAGCGGTAGAACTGGGTGCTCGACTCGTCCACGCCCCGGGTCTGTACCATCCACCAGTAGGCCTTGTCGTTGTCGCACTTGGGGCACTTCGCCTTGATCTGGGGGGTCGTCCTTATGTTCTGCTCCTTCTTGCCGATGACTATGACCTTGTCAGCCTCCTTGTTCTCCCTCGGTATCTCGAGGGGCTGGTCCCCCATCGGCTCCTCGGCCCCGCAGTTGGGGCAGACGTAGCACTTCTTCTTGTGGTCGACCTCACACATCGTGCCACATTCAGAGCAAAACTTCAACCAATGGTCCCTGCTTTCGCTTGCCCTTATGCGGGGCAATCCTTTTTAAAGCTTATGTTGGCGGCGCCTGGAGGGCGCGGATGATGAGCTCGGCTACCCTGAGAGCCTCAGGCGTCGGGCCCCCGCCGGTGGCGACCCCCAGGATCACCTCGGCATCCCTCTCCCTGAGCCCGATGTAGGCGACATCGACAGCGTTAACGCCCCTATCCCACGCCAGATGCCCCACATCGGGGTCGGCCACGGCGCCGAGGCTCTTAGCCCCGAGTATTATGACGGGCTTAGAGGTCTCCGAGAATATGCGCCCGGCATCGACCCTCGACCCGCCGGGCATAAGGCCTGAGTGGAGCATTATGACCCTGACCTGCTTCCTGTGGGGGGAGCCGTTGACCATGTCGATGATCGTCCGTGTCAGGTCCACGCCAGGCGACTCCGCGGACATGACGCCGTCGAGCCATCTCGCCCCCCTGAAGACCACGCCGACGACCCTGGTCGAGCCGTCCTGAACGGCGGACGCTACCCCCAGGACCCTGATCTCTTTCTTGACCTGCCTTATCCTAACGGGCTGCAAGGCTCCTCCCCCTCCGGGGATTTGTGATGAGCGTCAGTCCCTCTTGCCCAGGCTATCCTCGAAGGCGTCGAGGAACTCCACCATCTGCTTGCCAGCCCTCTTCGCCGCCCTCTTCAGGACCGCCTGGGGATTCTTACCCTTCTTCGTCTTTATGAACAGCCTGCTCCTGTCCATGAGGGGGTGCGGCTTTGTGTAGCCTGCCATCTCGACGTCAGGGTCCTGGGTGAGGACGCTCTGGAGAAGGTTGAGGAGGCTGTGCCCCTCGCCGCCGAAGTCGAGCTCGAGGTACCCCTCCTCCTCCCTGACGATGTTGAGCTTCAAACAAGCTCCTCCGTCCCGTAGGTGCGGGCCGTCTGCCTGCGCTCAACCCTGTTGCACTTGGCGCATGTGAGTCTCCCCTTCTGCAGCTCGAGGAGGTTGCCGCACCTGCTGCAGTAGGCGTAGACGACGCCGTACTCGGGGCCTGCCATGCTGAGCTGTATGAGCCTGTTCTTGGTGTTGACTATCCTCGCCTTGATCACGTCGCCGTTCCGCAGCGCCATCTCGAGGTCCCTAGAGTACTCCCTGGCGACGTCCATCGCGTGTAGGACGCCTGTCCACGTCGGCTCCGCCCGCTTCCCGCCGACCATGAATATGTCGACCCTGGCGTCGCGGCGTGTGACTGAGCCGGTCTCCGCGATGACCTCGACCCCCTCCACCGGCAGGTTCAGCTTCCTCGTCCTCTTCTCGACGTCGACGCTCCTATCCCTCTGGTTGAGCTTGGCGTCTCCGAGCTCCGAGGACCTGACCTGGCCCTCCGCCTCGTAGGTTCCCTCGCCGTCGGAGTACTCCTCTATGACGGCGAGCTTCTCGCCCGGGAAGACCTCCTTCTTGTCGAAATGCGTCTTAGACACCGTGATTTCACCTGATCCTTGTTCTACGCCGCGCCCCTGTGGGAGCCCCGGCCTTTGAATGTGATTTGATCCTTTGCGGGACCGGTGCAAGTATTCTTCCCCCTTTTAATAAACTGATTGGTGAGACAGGAGGAGGGCGTTTCTGTCGCCTCAGCTCGTGGAGAGGAGGCGTCCGCCCCAAACCTCGCCCCAGCTGAGCTCTCCGAGCGCCACAAGGGCCTCAGGCACGGTGAGGATCGGCCTCTCGACGCCCGCGACGCCGTCGAGGGCTATCCTGGGGCAGGCCGTGTCAACGAAGGCGTCCGCCTCGGAGAAGTTGTTGAGGGCGTCGGCCCTCACCTCATCGAGGTAGATGAGGAACGCGCTGATGCCCTTCGCCTCGTACTTCTCCACGAGCGTTGCTGCTGCCGAGTTAAACTGGCCGGGCTTCAGGCTTACGAGGACGCCGACCCTCCTCGCCGCCTTGGCGATCGTTATCGCAGCCATCCTTCTCTTCGCGAGAGTCATAAGCTCGGCCTCGCCGAGGAGGGAGACCGTCGCGTTGTAGGGGTTAGCTGTGATGACGGGCTTGCCGGTCGTGAGGGCGAGGCCGATCGGGTGGAAGGTCCCCCCGCCTATGAAAAAGTAGCCGTCCGCCTCCTCCTGGAGGCTCGTCGCAGCCGAGTAGTGGCAGCCGAGGACCTGGCCATCGTACGGTGTCACGTCGTCACCACCGCCGATCAGGGGCGTGAAGCCCCTCCTCCTCAGAGCCTCCGCCACCTCTCCGAGCTGGTGGACATGCTGCACGGTCGTCGCTAGGCCGACCCTCCTGAAGCCATTGAGGCTTGGGGCGGCTGCCTCGACGAGGGCCTCCACGTTGATGTACATCCTCGCCTCGACGTAGATCATGGGTACGCCGCCGTCGTGGATCATCCTGCTGTGACCGTAGTGGACGATGAGGTCCGCCCCGATCGCCTCCGCCTGCCTGGAGGCGAGGTCACACGCCCCATAGCACGAGTCGCCCGATAGGATGATCTCGGCCCCCGTCCCCTTCCTAAGGCTCTCGGCGATCTCGAAGGCGTTGGGCCTCAGGCCGTCAGGGAGCTGGATGAGCACCCTCGCAGCCCTCCTAGCCCTGATCTCGTCGGCGACCCTTTCGATTTCTAGGTCGTACAAGCGTCTCACAATCTCGTGGGCCGGGAGATTAAAATAGGCTACCTTTCGTTGGGACGGATGGAGACTATTAGGCTAGAAAAAGAATTCCTGAGTGGCTGTTCGGATCCGCGCTTCTTTCCGACTGTTCTAAAACTTAGGCTTAAACGTCGACTGTGGAAGTATGAAGGTGGAGATGTCCTCTGGATTAAATCATCTCGTACTAGTCACAGTATCGGTCGTAGCCATAATAGTCGCAGCTCAATCTTTTCAGACGACTGGCGACGCAAGCGGAGAAAAAGTTGGTTGTTGGATTCAGATTTCTGGCGAACAAGCCATCAACGCAATAAAAGAGAGTAGTAAAGCAGACCCAAAGAAGGACATAGTCAGGGACGATGCACTCGAAAGCATCGAGCTCAGGCTACTAGCGATCAACTGGTCGGAATACCTACACGGCTCAGGAACACACGACCACTTGTACATCTCGTCAACGCCGACTGGAATAGTGAAACCCTACTGGATAGTCGAGTACATGACCTTACTAGGAATGCACAATGGGAACTACGGAAAATACGTCGTAGATGCTGAAACCGGAGAATTAATGCTAGCCCTTGAGGATTACTTTGGTCCTCCTGGACCGGGGGATTTTAATATGTCGTTTGATCCCCTCATCGATTTTTTTGAACCTTTCATTATACACAAAGGGGAGACGAGAACCATTACCATTATACTGACCGCTTCCCCGTGGTACGATGCCTCGCTTCCGGTGACCTTGGAGGTTACACGGGTCCCAAAAGGAATATCGGTGACACCAAGTACTATGTCTGATATCCTTCGGACCAACGGAACCGTCATCTTCAAGCTAGATGTCAGTGCCTCTCCGAATGCAGAATCTTTGAAGTATCTTCCAAGTCTAAGTGGTCCTGACAACTGGATCAGCATCTGGTTTGAATTCCTTAGCTCTGGGGGAGGAAAATCGATCAATGTCGAGATACCTGAAAGCTGAGATCAGATGAGGGGACAGATGACGAGAACTTAGCTGCTTTATTCTCTGACGAAGACCCTGCTCGGGAGCGGGAACTTGGCGGCGGCTCTCTCGAGGGCCTCCTTGGCGGTTTCGACGCCTTCCTTCTCGACCTCGACCACGATCAGCGGCTCGCCCCTGTCCACGCGGGCAGCCGTTCCTGTCGGCTTCCCGTATGGGCTCTTCATCCCCTCCTGGAACCTGTCCGCCTGCGCGACGTTCACCCTCTTGTGCTCGCGGAGGACTATGTGGGGGAAGGGCACTACCTTCATGAAGTAGTTGTCCCCACCCAGCCTGAGCTCCAGGAGCCTGTTCGCGGCGATCCGGGCGGCCTCTAGGCTGTTGTGCCTGACCTGGCCGAGCTGGAGGTTTATGAGCTCTACCTTGACGGGGAACTCCTTGCTGGTGTTGCCCATGGTGAACTTGACGATCTTTGAGCCCGGGATGCCCTTCATATAGCCCCTCCGGGTGTAAGGCATCCCCTTCGGGTTCCTGAAGTTCCTGGCGTTCAAGGCTTATCCCGTAACCCTACACATGCAGGCTAATAAAAAGATAATGGCGCATGTCTAGGGGGCTTCCTCTGCCCTTTTTTTAGGGTGAAACGGTTACATGGGCCGCGTGAATAGGAGGTACTTCTCCTCCTGGCTCAGCTCCTCTAGGACGCGCCTCGCGATGAGGGACGCAGGCTCGTTGAGGCCGACCCTCTGCTGGAGGTCCGCGAAGCTGGTGAACGGCTTCCTCTCCCTCTCCTCGAGGATGTGGAACATGAGCCTCTTCCCTA
>CAZYUK010000005.1:0-22277 GCA_964650675.1 uncultured Candidatus Bathyarchaeia archaeon | reverse complement strand
GTGTAGATGATCGGGTTCTCCGCCTTCACGAGCATCTCGGAGAGTTCTTTCAGCGCAGAGGGGTCAGCCTGCACAGGCGTCGGCCTCGGCGTCCTGTGGGGCACCCTCATCCTCTCCACCTTCTCGAATAGGAGCTCCCTGGAGAGCACCATCATGACGGGCCCCTTGATGTCGGTCGAGGCGATGTCGAGCCCTCGAGCAATCATGCTGAGTACGTTCTTGTTGGAGTCCGGGGAGTCGGTCCACTTCAGGTACGGCTGAACGAGCCTCTGCTGGCCGCCCACCTCCGTGAAGGAGAGATAGTGGGGGCCTGGCGTCCCACCGTAGACCTCCCCGTCGTGGGTCCTGTTCTGCCCCACCATGAGCATGATGGGGACGTTGTCCGTGTACATCGCCTTCAGCTCCATCGCCCCGTGTAGCATGCCAGTCAAGACGTGGGTCATGACAACCTGAGTCCTGCCGGTGGCCATGGTGTAGCCCTTTGCCATGGTCAGGGCCAGGCCCTCGTGCCTGGCGTTTATGTAGAAGGGCTTCTTGCCCTGGGAGTTGTACTTGACGAGGTATTCCCAGATTGGGACGAACTCCGAGCCTGGTGAGCTGAAGATGTAGTCGACGCCGTACCTGTGGAGGATCTCGACGTACCCCTCGGCGGCGCCTTCAACGGTGATCTCCTCCAAGACCGATCCCTCTGTGAATCGCTTGGTAAACAAGGCATTGAGCGGATTAATAACATCGGTGGGGTGAGCCACCGACCCTGTTTGATTTTAAAAGGAGTTGAAAGGCCCCTTAGCCGAACCATCTGTCCAGCGTCGTCGACTTGGAGCTGCTCGTGAAGCCCTTCTGCATCTTCTCGACGGCGTTCAGGATCCTGTCACGGCTGAAGCCATGCTCTCCGCAGAGGAAGCTCACGATCCCCTCGGCGTCCGGCTTCCTCCATTCGAGCCTATAGTCGTCTGTGGTCCTCGGCTCCCGGAATAGGGCCCTGATCTCCTCTATCGGATGGGGGAACTCCGCGTTCTTGAGGTGGGGCAGCGCCTTCTCGAGGCTGCCGTGCTCCTTGACGAGCTTGATCGCGGTCTTGGGCCCTATCCCCTTGACGCCGTCAGGGTTGTAGTCCGTGCCGACGAGGATGCCGACGTCTATCAGCTGCTCCCTCGTCAGGCCGAGCTCCTCCAGCATCCTCCCGAGCTCGTACATCTCAGGCTCCACCTTGACGTAGACGTTCTTCCTCGGCAGCTTCCTCCTTCCTGAGACCGAGAGGTTCCTGACCAGCCTCGGAGCCCCGAACAGGAGCGAGTCGAAGTCCTGGCTCGCCGAGGCCCAGACGACACCCTTTGCCGCCATGTACGCCGACTGCGCCTCCCCCTCGCCCGGCGCCTGCACCCAGGGCACACCCATCAGGGTGAGCAGCCTCTTGGCATCCCTGATTATGTCGGTGGATGCCACGACCGACTGCTGTCCCCATCTGCGCGCCGCCTCAACGTCTCCCGCCTCGACAGCCCTCTCGTACCTCTCCCTGGCCTCGGTCCTGACCTCGTGGCGCGCCTCTAGGACCCTCCTCTTGAATACGTGGGGCTCTCCGTCGAAGACGTAGACGACGCGGATGCCGGCCTCCATCAGGTTGCTGTTCCTGTAGATGAGGCCGCTGAGGTGGCTCGTGATCCTTCCCTGGCTGTCCCTCAACGGCTCTCCGCCCCGCCCCCTGATTATGGCGAGGAACTGGTAGAGGATGTTGTGGCCGTCGAATGCTATCGTCCTGCCAGACAGGTCCT
This sequence comes from uncultured Candidatus Bathyarchaeia archaeon, assembly GCA_964650675.1. Lineage (GTDB taxonomy): Archaea > Thermoproteota > Bathyarchaeia > TCS64 > TCS64 > UBA8941. The sequence goes on along the minus strand of CAZYUK010000005.1, from coordinate 20,505 downwards.
CTATCGCGACCTTCCTGGGCTCGACGAGGTCTCCTAGCTGGACCCCCAAGGCTCAGCCCCCTATACGAGCTCTATGCGTCGCTTGCCCCGCGCCATCTTGGAGACCCTGACGAGGCCCTGGATCTCCATCTCCATTAGGTGTGCCTCCAGCATCCTCTCGTCGAGGTCGCCGTGGGTCTTGCCGACGGTCTTGAGGAGCTCATCGAACTCCATGGCGCCGCCCCTGTTTAGGGCGTTGATGATCTCGGAGGTCACCAGCTTCATGTCGGCCATCGGGTCCACCTACGCTATGTCCATGGGGGGCTTCTCCTGCTCCCTGAGCCTCTTGTTCGTCTCCTCGTACCACTTCACCATGTCCTTGGTGATCGATGCGACCGTCTCCGCCATCGCCTTCTCGAAGTCTGCGAGGGTGACGGCCTCGACCTCTGGGTCCCTCCTGAGCGCGTTTATCGCCGCCTCCCTCACGACCGAGTCTATGTCCGCCCCCGAGTACCCGTCCATCCTCCTGGCGAGGTCCTCGAGCACCACGGTCTTGTCCCTAGGCATCTCCGCCGTCTTTATCTGCAGTATCTTGAGCCTCGCTTCGTATTCTGGCGGGGGCACGTATACGCGCCTGTCGAACCTCCCCGGCCTGAGGACTGCTGGGTCTATTATGTCCGGCCTGTTCGTCGCCGCTACCACCACGATGTTCTGGAGGCTGAGGAGGCCGTCTATCTCCGTGAGGAGCTGGCTGATGACCCGCTCCGTCGCCCTGGAGTCGACCGATCCGCCCCTGAGGGGCACTATGGCGTCGAACTCGTCGAAGAATATGATGCTTGGGGCGGCCATCCTCGCCTTCCTGAATATCTCCCTTATCGCCTTCTCCGACTCGCCTACCCACTTGCTGAATATCTCGGGGCCGCGAACCGAGATGAAGTTGGCCTCCGACTCGGTAGCGATAGCCCTGGCGAGGAGGGTCTTCCCGCATCCTGGGGGGCCGTGGAGGAGTATGCCTTTCGGGGGGCTTATGCCGAGGCGGGTGAACCTCTCAGGGTTCTTCAGCGGCCACTCTATCGCCTCCCTTAGCCCCTGCTTGACATCCTCGAGGCCGCCGACCTCGTCCCACTTCACGTTCGGCGTCTCCACGTAGACCTCACGCATCGCCGTGGGGGTGACCTCCCTGAAGGCGTCGAAGATGTCCTCGTTGTTCACCACCATCTGGTCGAGGACCTCGTGAGGTATCCTCTTCTGCTCCAGGTCGATCTGAGGCAGGTACCTGCGGAGAGCCTTCATCGCCGCCTCCCTGCTGAGGGCCTGAAGGTCCGCCCCCGTGTATCCGTGGGTTATCTCCGACACCTTCTGGAGCTGCACATCTTCGGAGAGGGGCATGCCTCTGGTGTGGATCTGGAGGATCTCGAGGCGCCCCGCCCTGTTCGGGATCGCGATCTCTATCTCCCTGTCGAACCTGCCTGGCCGCCTGAGCGCCTCGTCTATTGCGTCGGGCCTGTTGGTGGCTCCGATGACTATGACGTTACCCCTGCTCTTCAGCCCGTCCATGCTGGCCAGGAGCTGGGCGACCACCCTCCGCTCGACCTCGCCTGTGACCTCGCTTCTCTTCGGCGCGATGGCGTCTATCTCGTCTATGAAGAGGATGCCCGGCGCGTTCTTCTCGGCGTCCTCGAACATCTTCCTCATCCTGGCCTCCGACTCGCCGTAGAACTTGCTCATTATCTCCGGGCCGTTTATGGCGTAGAAGTTGGCGTCAGACTCGTTGGCGACCGCCCTGGCCAGGAGCGTCTTCCCGCATCCGGGCGGGCCGTGCAGGAGCACCCCCTTCGGCGGGTCGATGCCAAGGCGCTGGAATATCTCGGGGTGCCTGAGGGGCAGCTCAACCATCTCCCTGATGCGCCTGATCTCCTCGTTGAGGCCGCCTATATCCTCGTAGGTGGTCCTGCTCGGCATCTCCAGCTCAGGGACCGGCTCGCTGAGGATCGTGATCTCGGTCGTCGGCGAGATCTTGACTATTCCGCCCGGCCTCGTGTTCACCACCATGAAGGGGACCGAGTGGCCGAGCATCATTATGAGCAGGGTGTCGCCGCGGGTCGCCGGCCTGTCTATGAGCCTGTCCTTGACGAAGCGGATGAAGTCGTTGTCTACGCTTATCCTGATGTCGACCGGCGCCAGCTTCACAGACTGGGCGTACTCTGCCTCAGCCTTCTTCACCGAGACGTACTCGTTTATGCTGACGTTGCAGTTCTTCCTGATGAAGCCGTCTATCCTGAGGAGGCCGAGGGTCTGATCCTCGGGGTACGCAGGCCAGGCCTTGGCGGCCGTCGTCTTCTTGCCTATGATCTCCACGACGTCGCCGACCGTGACGCCGAGGGTCTTCATGGTGTCCGAGTCCATTCTGGCTATGCTTCTGCCCACGTCCCTCTGCTGCTTTGCCTCGGCTATCTTCAATTGGACCGAGCTCAAGACGACTCACCCTAGCGATTCTCATTTGGATGAATAGCTTGGCTCATATAAACATTGGTTTGAAGCCCTGTAGACCCACAGGAACAGTTCAAGGGTTTAAATTACTCCGCAGGCCTCGGCCAGCTCCTCCGCGGAGGCCTCGTCGAGCCTGACCTTGCTTAGGATCGTGTACCTGTCAGGCCTGATGCCCTGCGCCATGGTTAGGGCTCTTATCACGGTCCCCCGGTCTATCCCCAGCTGCTCCGCCGTTGTAGATGCCCCTATCTTCTCCAGGCTGCCCCGGATCTCCTCCCAGTCGAGCTCGTGGAGCATCGCCATCATTATGCATCCCACGCCGCACTGCTCTCCGTGGAGGGCCGGCTTCGGCGCTATTATGTCGAGGGCGTGGCTGAAGAGGTGGGCTGAGCCGCTGCACGGCCTCGTGCTGCCTGCTATGCTCATGGACACGCCGCAGCTGACGAGGGCCTCTAGGAGGCTCCTGATCCCGTCCTCCGACCTGCTCCTGATGACCTCCGCGTTCTCCATGACGAGCTGGCTGCTCATGTAGGCGAGGCTGCCGGCGTAGGCGCCGTAGTAGTCGCCGTTCTCGACGTGTGCGAGCTTCCAGTCCTCGACCTCGGTCGCCTTGCTTATCACGTCGCCGCAGCCGCTGGCGGTGAACCTGTACGGCGACTTCGAGATTATCTCGCTGTCCATGACGACGGCAACCGGAGAGACCGCCCTGATCGTATATGGCCTCTCGGTTCCCTTCACTGAGGCAGAGCTACTTGCTATGCCGTCGTGTGACGCGACCGTGGGTACGCTTATGAAGGCTCTGCCTGTGCGGGCCGCGGCGAGCTTCGCCACGTCGATGTTTCGGCCGCCGCCGACGCCGATGACGACGTCGGAGCCCTGCCCCTCGATCTTCTTCATCACCCAGCCGACCGTCTCCAGCTGGGCGTTCTCGACGAACACGCACTCTGTGCCGACGCCACCGGCCTCCAGGATGTCCTGGGATCGCTTCCCGGCGACGATGTAGGTGTTCCGCCCGGTCACGATGAAGGCTCGGCTGAAGCCGAGCTCCTTGCAGACCTCGTCGAGGTGCTCCAAGGCGCCCCCACCGACCAGGACTATCCTGGGGAGGTCGATCCTGTGCATCGGGCTGGGCTTCGTCTCCTGGGTCAGGGAATTCATCCGCCTGGGTTAGCTAAACGTGAATAAACTCCTCTCCCGATAAGATAGATATCCTTTTCTGTCAGAGGTTTCAGGCACCAGCAAAGGTTTTTAAAGGACATCTTTTTAGTTAGATCGGTCTTCCTTCTCAGGATTACCTACCCTTCAGTCTTTAATCGAGGAATCAGAGGAATGAGGAACGAATCGGAGATGCTCAAGGGAACCACGACTGTGGGCGTGGTCTGCAGCGACGGTGTCATCCTGGGCACCGATACAAGGGCTACTGCCGGCAACTATGTCGCCAGCAAGCGCGCAAAGAAGGTATATAAGATTACGAACCGCCTCGCCATGACCATCGCTGGCGGCGTCGCCGTCGCCCAGAGGGTGGTCGAGATACTCAAGGTCAACGCACGCCTCTACGAGCTTGAGAAGGGGCGGACGATGCCCGTGAAGTCGGCGGCTAACTTGGTCTCCAGCATCCTGTTCCAGAACCGTGAGGCCGGGATGCCCCTTCCCATGCAGGCGATAGTGGGCGGCTTCGACGACACCGGCCCGCATGTCTTCAACCTGGACCCCTTCGGCAGCCTCATAGAGGAGAAGATGGTCTCGACCGGCTCAGGCTCGCCCTTCGCCTACGGCGTCCTCGAGCAGATGTACAAGGAAGACAAGCCGGTCGCAGAGATGCTGCCGGTGGTTGTTAAGGCCGTGGACTCGGCCATGAAGAGGGACGTCGCGAGCGGGGACAACTTCGACGTCGCGGTCATAGACAAGACCGGTTTCAGGGAGCTCTCCGCGGAGGAGAAGGAAGCTCTACTCAAATCCTAGGTTAGATCACGATGCAGAAGCCCCAGGGCCTATCCTACGAGGAGATAAGGAACACAATACTGGAGAAGATACCTTCAGAGATAGGTATAACCAGGATCGAGTTCGAGGGCCCCCGGCTCGCCATCTACACCCAGAGGCCCGAGGCGCTCCTCGAGCAGAGCCACATAGTCGGCGACATCGCAGGCACCATCAAGAAGAGGATAGTCATCAGGAGCGACCCCTCCGTCCGGGCCGGCGAGTCGGAGAGCGAGAGCATAATAAAGGATATACTGAGCGATGCCGGTTTGGTCCAGTCGTACTTCGACCCCAGCCTAGGAGAGGTCGTGCTCGAGGTCGAGAAGCCCGGCGTCGCCATAGGCAAGAACGGCTCAAACCTCCTGGAAATAGTGAAGAGGACCCACTGGAACCCCAACATAGTCCGCTCGCCACCGATCCCGTCGATGACGATCAAGCAGATCCGCGGATTCCTGTACGGCAAGAGCAAGGAGAGGGAGAAGTTCCTCCACGAGACAGGGGAGTCCATCTTCCGCCCCATGTACCAGCAGTCCGGGGACGTGAGGATCACCTTCCTCGGCGGGGCCAGGCAGGTGGGCCGCTCAGCCATTCTCATCAGGACGCGTGAGAGCAGGATACTGATAGACTGCGGCATCAACCCAGGCACCGGGAACCCCATCGGCGCCTACCCGAGGATCGACGCCGAGGAGTTCGACCTGAGCCGCCTCGACGCCGTGGTGCTTTCACACGCCCACCTCGACCACTGCGGCTTCATCCCATACCTATACAAGTACGGCTACGAGGGGCCGATCTACTGCTCCGAGCCGACAGCCAGCCTCATGGTGCTGCTGCAGAGCGACTACATCGACGTCACGGGCAAGGAGGGGAGGCCCCCGCCATACTCGGCGGAGGAGATAAGGGAGGTCATACTCCGCACCATGCCCCTGACCTACGGCGAGGTGACCGACATCTCCCCGGACGTGAGGCTGACTCTGCACAACGCCGGCCACATCCTGGGCTCATCCGAAGTCCACCTCCACATAGGGAAGGGGCTGCACAACATCGTCTACACTGGAGACTTCAAGTACGGTCAGACGCAGCTTCTGCAGCCGGCGAGCACCCAGTTCCCCAGGGTTGAGACGCTCATAATGGAGAGCACATACGGCGCCCCCACCAGCACGACGCCTGAGAGGGACGAGACGGAGACCCTGTTCTGCGACATCGCCAACCTCGTCCTCAGGAAGGGGAAGCTCCTGATACCCGTCCCAGCGGTCGGCAGGGCCCAGGAGATAATGATGGTCATCAACAAGTACATGAAGGAGGGGAGGATGGTGGAGGCGCCCGTATACATCGAGGGCATGATCTCCGAGGTGACCGGCATCCACACAGCCTACCCGAACTACCTCTCAAACGACATCCGCGACCAGATACTGAGGGACGGCATAAACCCATTCGAGTCGGACTACTTCACAATCGTGAAGCAACAGGACAGCCGAGACGAGATAGTCGAGGGCGGTCCATGCATCATCATGGCGACGGCAGGCATGATGGAGGGGGGCCCCGTCATAGACTACTTCAAGAGGCTCGCCACAGACCCTAACAACGGCCTATGCTTCGTCAGCTACCAGGTCGCCGGCACCATGGGGCAGAGGCTCCAGGCCGGCATGGGCTCCGCCCAGATGTACAACCACGACGGCAAGCTCGAAATAATCAACGTCGGAATGCAGATATACACGGTCGAAGGCTTCTCCGGCCACTCAGACTGGAGGCAGCTGGTAAACTTCGTCAGGAGGCTCAGGCCGCAGCCGAAGCGGGTCTTCGTGGTCCACGGAGAGGAGTCGAAGTGCGAGAACATGGCGAGGATGGTCGCGAAGAACCGCGGCGTCCACGGCATCGCCCCTGAGAACCTCGACACATTCGTCCTATCCTGATATCAATCCCTCCGCCTCCTCCATCCATCGACTTATTAGCCTATGGGGCAGATCAGATGCGAATGGGCGAATCCGAGAACAGGGTGAGGAGGAGGCGGGCGCTCAGGAGGAGGGACGCCGCCGCCCTCCTCGACGAGGCCTCGGTGATCGTCGGCACGGTCGAGGCCTCGATGGTCGAGGAGGCCCTGACGGAGGATGGCAGGACCGTCTACCTCCTCGACGACGAGATAACCTTCTTCAGAGACGAGGGCTCCCTCGTCCCCACGCTGAGGAGCCCGTGCGTCGACCGACTGCCGGCGGCCGTCGTGGACATGGGGGCTGTCCCGTTCGTCTGCAAGGGCGCCGACGTGATGGCGCCCGGCATCGTCGAGGTGAGGGGGGAGTTCGATGTGGGGCGCCTCGTCGTCATCAGGGACATCAGGCACGGCAAGGCGCTAGCGGTCGGGAGGGCTCTCATGCCCTCCGAGGAGATCATGGCGTCGAGGAAGGGGAAGGCCATCAGGAACCTGCACTATGTCGGGGACAAGCTCTGGGACACTGAGGCCTGAAATGGCCCCTGGAGCAGCTCTCGCCGAATGCAGCGTAGAGGCGTCTTAGCACACCGCATAAGCTTTATCAGCCTTGAAGAGTTTTTTCAGGGTGTTCGGTGAAAAGAGATGGGCATGCTCGACGATATCCGCATCCTCGACTTCAGCCACGTCTACTTCGGCCCCTACACGACCATGATCCTCGCGGACATGGGGGCCGAGGTGCTCAAGGTGGAGCCACCGTGGGGCGAGGTCGCCCGCCTCTACCCACCACTCTTCGGCGGCATGAGCAGCGTCTTCCACTATTTCGACCGCAACAAGAAGGGTCTCGCCTTCAACCTGAAGGACCCCCGAGCCCTGGAGATAGTGAGGAAGCTGGCGGAGAAGAGCGACGTCGTCGTGGAGAACTTCAAGCGGGGCACCATGGACAAGCTAGGCCTCGGCTACGAGGACCTCAGGAAGGTCAAGCCTGACATAATCTACGCTAGCCTAAGCGGTTTCGGCCTGGACGGCCCCTACAGGGACAGGCCGAGCTTCGCGCCGATAGCGAGCAGCTACGCCGGCTGGTACAGGCTCACGGGGGACAACGTCGATCCGAACGGTCCGCCTCTGGTTCCAGCCGAGTGGCACGGGGACCTAGACCCGGCCCTCTTCGCGGCGATAGCCATCCTAGGCGCCATAAGGCACAGGGACAGGACGGGTGAGGGTCAGATCGTGGACGTCTCCCAGCTCGACGTCATGATCGCCCAGACAGGCGTCTCGATCACAAGGTACACCCTGAGCGGCGAGCTCCCATGGCAGGGCAGGGGCAAGTACATGGGGCCGGACACATTCGGCATATTCAAGGCTAAGGACAGGTACGTCTACATAGCCGCCGACCCCAACATGCAGGAGAGGCTCAAGCAGGCTATGGGGGTCGAGGACCTCGGGGATGGGCAGGACGTGCTCTCCAAATGGGCGGAGGGGCTGACCTCTGATGAGATAGTCGGCAGGCTCAGCGCAGCCTCCGTGCCCGTCGCCCCCATACTTCAGATCAACGAGACGCTTGAGGACCCACAGGTCAAGGCGAGGGGCATAATCAAGGAGATAGACCACCCGACGGCCGGGAAGGTCAGGGAGCCGGGGTACCCGGTCAGGCTCAGCAGGTCGCCTGCCACGGTAAGGATGCCGGCGCCAATACTCGGGCAGCACAACGACGAGGTCCTAACAGGGCTCTTAGGCTACACTAAGGAGCAGATAGACGAGCTCCGTAAGGCCGGGGTCGTGGTCTAGCCCACTAACACTTTAAAATAGCCTTCAATTTCTTCTTACATGATAATATGCCGAGCTTCGCCGAGCAGAAGCGCCGCATGGTCGAGAGGTACAAGCAGGCAGGCTACCTGAAGACCGAGTCGATGGCCCGTGCGATGCTCAGGGTCCCCAAGGAGGAGTTCATGGAGCCCAGCCTCGTGGACTACGCCTACGCCGACCAGCCGTTCCCGATCCCTGGCGACGGCAGGCAGACCATCTCCGCCCCTTACATGTACCCGGCCACATACGAGCCCCTTGGGATCAAGGAGGGGGACAGGGTCCTCGAGATCGGGGCGGGCTCAGGGTACGGAGCGGCCCTCGCCTACGAGCTCGTCGGCGAGGGGGGGCTCGTCGTCGCGGTCGAGATCAACGAGGAGACCTTCAGGTTCGCGAAGGGGAACCTCGAGCGATCCGGATACGTCGCCGTGAGGCTCGTCCTCGGCGACGGCTCCCTCGGCTACCCTGAGGAGGCCCCCTACGATGCCATAAGCATCACGGCGGCGAGCCCTGACTTCCCGCCGCCGCTGGTCGAGCAGCTCAGGGCCCCGGGGAGGATGATCGCCCCCATAGGCGGCATCACCCTCTTCGGCCAGGACCTCGTCCTCCTCGAGAAGGACGCGAGGGGGAGGATGACAAGGAGGACCCTCATGCAGGTCGTCTACGTGCCCCTCCAGGGCAGGCACGGCTGGGGCAGGCGCTAGGCGCCCCTCTATATGCTTTAAATCGGCGTCGCCTATTCATCTTGAGAGCAGCCTTGAAGGTCGGGGTGGTATCTAGGACCGACATACCAGACGTGGTCCCGGTTACTAAGAGGGTAGTCAAACTACTCAGGGAGCATGGCGTCGACGTGCTGGTTGAGACGGACACGTCCATGGCCCTGAACATGAACGAGGACGCCGTCGACCTCTCGGACCTCGATGCGGACATCATAATCACCATCGGCGGGGACGGCACGATCCTGAGGACCGCGATGGACATGAAGGACCCCTCGACTCCGCTCCTCGGCGTCAACATGGGGAGGAGGGGCTTCCTCAGCGAGGTCAGGAAGGAGGAGGTGGAGCAGGCGATCAACAGGGTGGTGGCGAGGGACTACTTCGTCGAGGACTGCATGAAGCTGGGTAGCCGCTGCCTCGACGCCGAAGAGGAGTTCCCAGACTCCCTCAACGAGGTGCTCGTCTCATCGTCGCTGCCCTCGAAGATGCTGGTCACCCGGCTGAGCGTAGACGGCGAGCAGATAGCCGAGATCCAGGCGGACGGCGTGCTTGTTTCGACGCCGACAGGCTCGACGGCGTACAACCTCTCGGCCGGCGGCTCGATCCTTGCACCGACCATCGACGCCATGATAATGACAGCCATCTGCCCATACAGCTACTTCAGGAGCATCACGTTGCCGTCGAAGACCCGGGTCTCGATCGAGCTGCTGAAGCCGAGGGCCGACGCGCTGGCCATAATAGACGGCAAGGTCTACATGGCTCTCAAGCCCCTATCGACTGTCGAGGTGTACGCGTCGAGGCACAGGGCTAGCTTCATCAGGTTCAAGCCCTTCTACGCGAGGCTGAGGGGCAGGCTCACCCACCTCCAGTCGCAGTGAGGGACGGGGCTTGAAGGCGATCATCCTAGACGCCTCAGCCTTCATACAGGGATACGATTCGTCTGAGGGCGACGTTATCCAATACACCGTGCCGGCCGTCAGGGAGGAGCTCAGGGATGAGATCACCCTCCTCAGGTACGAGAGCTCCGTGGCATGCGGCAAGCTGAGGGAGGTCGAGCCGGAGCCCGCCTACGTTGATCGGATCGAAGGGGTCGCCGAGGAGATGGGCGAGGCGCACAAGCTTTCGAGGGCGGACAAGCAGCTCCTCTCCCTCGCACTGCAGCTCCTGGCCGAGGGTAACACACCTGTCATCGTCTCAGACGATTACTCTGTCCAGAACATGGCGGACAGGCTCGGAATCGGTTATAGGGGGCTGACGACCAGGGGCATCAAGCGCAGGCTGAGGTGGTCGATCTATTGTCCCGGTTGCCGGAGGACCTACGGCATCATGCCCGAAGGGGGCGTCTGCCCGGTCTGCGGTACGGCGCTGAAGAGAAGGCCTGCTAGATTCAGCAATAGGTCATAGCCTTCTAGCTGGTCTGAACAGGAAGAACATGGAAACAACCTGGCCTCAATAGGTGGATGTTGGGGAATCTTTAAAAGTGCAAACTCATTCCAACGAACGAAACACAGGAGACAGTAAGGTTGACAGACGTCATCGTCGTGAGCGATCTCAGGAAGAGCTTCGGCAACATCGAGGCCCTCAGGGGGGTAAGCTTCGTCGTCAGGGAGAACGAGATATTCGGCCTCATAGGGCCGAACGGCGCCGGGAAGACCACGGCGCTGAGGATCGTTAGCACCTTGATCAGCCCGACTTCAGGCAGGGTGGAGGTCTTCGGCCACGACGTTGTGAAGGAACCTGACAAGGTCAGGGGCATCCTCAGCTACCTCCCGGAGGAGGCAGGCGCATACCAGTACCTGAGCGGCATGGAGTACCTAAGGTTCATGGCCGAGTTCTACTCCCACGACAGGGCCGAGACGGATAGGATGATAAAGAACGCCGAGGAGATCTCGGGCCTCGGGGAACGCCTGAGGGACAGGGTCAACGGCTACAGCAAGGGCATGAAGAGGAGGCTCCTCCTGGCGAGGGCGCTCATGATGAAGCCCAGGCTGGCCATCCTGGACGAGCCCACCTCGGGCCTCGACGTCATGCAGGCCTACCACGTCAGGGAGTCGATCAAGGAGTACTCTGACAAGATGGGAGTCACCATACTTGTCTCCAGCCACAACATGCTCGAGGTCGAGTACCTCTGCCACAAGCTCGCCCTCATAAACGAGGGCGTCATCATCGCGGAGGGGACGCCTGCGGAGCTGAAGGAGAGGTATAACGCCATCAACCTGGAGCAGGCGTTCATGGAGGCGACCCAGCTTGGGTAGCCTCACATCGCTCACACTGAAGGAGATCAAGGAACTCGTCAGAGACCCGAAGATCCTTTTCGGCGTCGTGCTGATGCCCCTCCTCCTGTTCCCCGTGATGGGCTCGGCCATCCAGGTGAGCCAGCAGTCGGTTGAGAAGGCGATAGTGACCTCGACCTTCGCGGTCTATACCGAGGACTCCGGCGTGGTTGCCTCGACGATGCTCGATTACCTGGAGACAAACAGAACCGTGACCGTGATCCAAGCCGATAGCCTGACCCAGGCCATCGCCCAATTCCAAGGGACCACGTCAAACGCCATGGTATACATGCCAAGCGGCTTCTCGGACAACGTCACAGCCGGCGTCAAGGGCAACATGATCATCTACGGCAACGTAAAGAACATGAACATAGCCGAGACCCAGAGCACCAACGTCGTAGGCACACTCGTCAACATCTACAGCTACTACTATTCCCTGGCCAGGATAGAGAACCTGCTACAGGCGGCCGGGGAGGCGGCCAACCCGGACGCCATCAGGACACCGATATCGATAAACTACCAGTCCATAATCAAGGGGACCGTCCTGAACATCTCGCCTGACGCCATCATAAGCGTCGTGATGAACCAGAGCATCATGCTGCCGATCATGATCATGGTGATGGTCATGTTCGCGATACAGATGGCGGCGACGAGCATAGCCCTCGAGAAGGAGCAGAAGACCCTAGAGACACTGATGACCCTCCCCGTCGGCCGCCTAACAGTCCTAGGCGGCAAGCTCACCGGGTCGATAGTGATCGCCGTCGCAGGCGCCATAGCGTACATGATCGGCTTCGGCTACTACATGGGCTCCGCGATGAGCTTCACCCAGTTCTCGACCGTGAACCTCGGGAGCGCTGGCATTGGCATACAGCCTGTGGGCTACGTTCTCCTCGGCCTCAACATATTCGTCACGTTGGTCTCCGCCCTAGCCCTGGCGATCTGCCTCGCCGTCTTCGCCGACAACGTCAGGAGCGCCCAGAGCCTCACGGGCATCCTCATAGTGCCCATAGTAATACCCGCGATCATACTGATGTTCAGCGACATCGAGATGCTGCCTCCGACGTTCCAGTGGATCTTGCTGGCGATACCCTACACCCACAGCATCCTGGCGAGCAAGGCCGCCTTCCTCGGCGACTATTGGACCGTCCTCAGGAGCATCGCATACATCAGCGTCTTCACCGTCGTGGTCCTCTACGCGGCCGCGAAGATATTCTCGACGGAGCGCATCATAACGGCCAGGTTCACGAGCAAGAGCCTGAGCGGCCTGTTCAGGAAGAGACAGGAATAGAGGGCACCTGGATTTCAAGCTGACCGAAGGGGAAGCGGGCAGCCCCTAATCGGGCTCCGCCTCGGCATCGGCCTCGTCGAACCGCCACTCCTCACACTCCCTGCGGGCTATGACCGACTCTATGTAGCCGAGGCGCTCACAGTAGACGAACTCCCCGACGGCGTATCCCTGCCTGAGGAGCATGTTCAGTATCTCCTTGTTCTCCTGGGACAGCCTCAGCCTGGTCTCCCCGTCCAGCCCCCTCCGCCATTTGCAGTCCCTGCAAGTCACCAAGTGGAGCCGCCGAGCATAGATACGCGCACCTGAAGAAAAAGGGTGGGACGGGGTAAACGTTAAATCGGCGTGACCCAATACGCGGGGGAAGGCTCGGGTGACCGCCTTGGCTAGGGGGAGGTTCAGGGGGATAGTGTTCGACCTCGACGGGACGCTCGTCGACTCCAACATCGACTTCAGGAAGATGAAGTCGAGGATGATCAGCCTCCTTGAGGAGAACGGCGCGCCGAGGGGCGTCCTCACGCCTGAGCAGACGAACGTCGTCATCATGGAGAAGGCTGAGAGGCTCTGGGAGGAGCAGGGTAAGCCCCGGCGTGAGCGGCAGAGGCTCAGGGACATGATAACTAGGATAATGGACGAGGGGGAGATGGAGGCGGTCGATACGCTCACAGCAATAAGGGGGGCTCCTGAGGCGGTCCACAGGCTCAAGGGGATGGGTTACAGGCTAGCCATCCTCACCAGGAGCCACCACGACTACGCCGTGAAGGCGCTCCGGAAGACGGGTATGATCGCCGACTTCGACATCGTCCTCGGCAGGGGCGAGACGCCGCAACCCAAGCCCTACGCCGAGGCGATTACCCACGCTGCCAAACTGATGGGGCTCAGCCTCGACGAGGTGCTCCTCGTCGGCGACCACCAGATCGACGCCACATGCGCCCTGAACGCAAGGTGCCACTTCGTCGGCGTCGCCACGGGGCCTAGGGGAGACAAGTCGTGGGAGGGGGGCAGGCCTGAGGTCGTGCTGAGCAGCGTCTCGGAGCTCCCGAGCTTCCTCGAATCGAAAGAGTAATTATTGTGTGGCACAGGCTGGAGACGATCGACGTTTTCAACTTCTTTCATCCATCTCACCCGCCGTGGAAGGATAGGTTTTTAAAAGCACCTATTACTCATAATTCCGATTAGGGCGCCAGGCCCGTGCCTATGGAGGTTTGATGATGTCAAGCAAGAGCGAGGAGTATACAAAGAAGCTCAACCAGGCGATGGCCGTTCTGAACACCATCGCGGACGACAACACCACGCCGAGGAACATAAGGCGGGCCGCCAAGCAGGCCTCCGAAATGCTCCTGGACCCGTCGCTGAGCACCGCCGCCAAGGCGGCCAACGCGATCTCCCTTCTCGAGGACATATCCCAGGACCCGAACATGCCCATGTACAGCAGGACCCGGATCTGGAACGCGATAAGCGTCCTAGAGGGGATAAGGGACTAGGCGTCGGCACATTCCCAAAATGATGGGCGGACCATAGTGACACACCTTGCTCGTTGAGACGCATGCCCACCTCGCCGACATAGGCGATATCCCCTCGGTCATCGGAAGGGCGAAGGCGGCGGGCGTCAAGGCGATAATAGCAATCGCCGTCGACCTTGAAACCTGCAAAAAGAACATATCCCTGGCCGAGGAATACCCAGGCTACGTCGTCCCGGCGCTTGGCATCCACCCCACGGAGTGGTTCAACGAGGACGTTGATGGCACGATGGCATTCATCAGGGGGCACGTCGGCTCCTGTGGGGTGATGGGCGAGATAGGGCTCGACTACTGGAGGAAGGAGATCAGGAAGAGCAAGGATCTCCTCGAGAGGCAGAGGACGATCTACGTGGAGCTTCTCAGAGTGGCCAGGGAGAACGGCCTCGCCGCCTCGATCCACAGCAGGGGGGCGTGGCGCGACGCCCTCACCCTCGCCGAGGAGCACGGCCCGGACGGGGCTGTCTTCCACTGGTACAGCGGCCCAACAGACACGCTCATCGAGCTCCTTGACCACGGCTACTACATATCGTGTACGCCGGCGCTCGAGTACAGCAGGGAGCTGAGGGAGGCGGTCGCCAAGGCGCCGCTTGAGCGCATCCTGATCGAGACTGATTCCCCCGTCTATATCAGGAGCCTGGGGAGGGCTTCGGAGCCGGCTGATGTGCGGATCACCCTCAGGCATCTGGCTGAGGTCAAGGGGCTGCCGGAGGATGACGTCGCCGAGGCGACTACGAGGAACGCCGAAACGCTATTCAGCCTCTAGCCCCTAGATTCCGGTGGATCGACTTTGTCCGATCGCGGCAGGATGGTATTCAGGCCCTTCAGCCTCGTCTACCTTGTCATCCTGCTACTCCTGCTCATCGTCTTCCTGCCCTTCGCCGCGATGTTCATGAGGGAGCTCCTCGTCAGCGGCCTGGGCATACCGCCGGAGTACGTCGGCGCCTTCCTACTCGTCAGCCTGGTCGGCAGCTACGTCAACATACCTGTCGCCACGATAGAGAGCAAGGTGCCAATGTACAGGCTCAGGGAGGTCGTCTTCTGGGGGGTCAGCTGGAAGGTCCCCGCCTTCGGCCTCGGAGTAACAGAGACCCACGTGATGGTGAACCTGGGGGGAGCCGTCGTGCCCGTCGTGACCTCGATATACCTCCTCGCGGACTCCATACCGAGGCTCTCGTCAGACCCCGTCGGGTCGTACATGGGCGCCGCGGTGGTCATGATCATGGTGGCGCTTCTGATCAACAGGACGTCGAGAGTGGTCCCCGGCCTCGGCATAGCGACGCCCTCCATCCTTCCGCCGCTCTTCACAGCCCTGGCGGCCTTGATCGTGAACGTGGTCGGCCAAGTCCCCTGCCTGACCCAGATTGCCTATGTCGGCGGAACACTCGGCACCCTGATAGGGGCCGACCTCCTCAACCTGGGCAGGGTGGGGGTCGTCGGCGCCCCGGTCGTCAGCATAGGCGGCGCGGGCACCTTCGATGGCGTCTACCTGACCGGCCTCATCTCGGTCCTTCTGCTGATCCTCTAGCCGGGGCAAGTCTCATCTAACCAAAAGGCCCATGTTAGGGCATGCAGCAGGTCGTCTTCGAGGTCTCCGGCGATCCAGTTCCCAAGGCGAGGGCGAGGACCGTGAGGAAGGGGGGCAGGACGTGGAGCTTCACCCCTAAGAGGGTCGTGGCGTGGGAGAGGACGATCAGGGAGGAGGCGGCTAAGCACTTCGATGAGCCGATGGAGGGGCCCGTGATGATCAGCCTCGTCTTCCACATGGCGAGGCCCAGGTCGAGGAGGAAGGAGGTTTACGTCTCCACGACTCCGGACTTGGACAACCTGGAGAAGGCGGTCCTCGACGCCCTCAACGGCGTCGCCTACGAGGATGACAGGTTCGTGGTGGCGAAGAACGCCCAGAAGAGGTACATCCTCAACGGTAAGCCGAGGGTCTCCGTGAGGGTCACGAGCCTCAGCAGGCAGGCGCCGATTGAAGGCTTCATCGGCAAGAAGGACGCCTGAGCTCACCTCCGGCCATCATCGATAAAGATTTACACCTGCGCCGCAGACTCTCTGTGAAGCCGGGGTAGCCAAGCGGACTACGGCGCCAGTCTTGAAAACTGGTGCTCCTCGTGAGCCCAAGGGTTCGAATCCCTTCCCCGGCGCCATATAAAATCTCTCATTGGGGTTGTTTTTGGGGTTATTTTTGGTATTGTGTCTGTTTAATTAATTCTCCATTTTTACCCATGGTTTTGGTTTCTAGAGAGCGTTTAAATTCGTGATTTTGGTGTTTTATTTTGTATGAGCAGCTCCTCCTCAGACTCACCCAGCAGCCTACCAACCAGCTCCCTGTAACGCCTGAGACCCCTCGCAGCAGCCTCCAGAACCTCCGCCAGCTCCCCATACTCGCCACTCAATCCTCCTCGTCCCTCCGCAGCGACCTGCTCCTCTCCACCCTGATCTCACGCTCCAGCGTCTTCTCCTCAAGCGCCAGAAGCCCCTGAACCACGATCTCACGGATGTTGCACGCCACACCACGGCCCTTCAACTCACGGATGATCCTCGCAGGCTCACCACGCAGCACACACTTCACATAGACGACATCCTCACCCAACACGAACCTCTCTACAAGAGAGTCAAAACACCGTGCACAACTGCAAAAAAAACGTGCACCCCCTGAGAAATCCCCTATATAAGCTCTACGCCTCACCCCCAAACGGGGCCACCCAGTACAGGAACTCCTCATCCACCACGACGAAGCCCTTCTCCAACAGCTCCCTCATCGCAGCTGGAGCCGTGTTCCTCTTCACACCCAGCACGTGCCTGATGCTCAGCAGCGTCTGGGGTTGGTGGCTCCGGAGAAACTCGTATATTAGCTTAGCCGTCGGAGACCTGAGTCTCCTGATCCTCCCGTAGTGGTGGAGCTCATCCCTCTCCCGCGAAGCATGAAGCAGCTCCTCGAGCCTCTTAAGAAGCTCCTCATCCCACTCACCGAACCCGCCACCGGACAAGGAATCCACCTCGGAAAGCCCGAGGCCCGGTCGAGGCGAGACCCCTCAGACGCATCTCCCTCAACCCGCAGCCACCGCAGCCGCCCATCGACCAGCCCTAAACCCGCTCTCAAAGACACCCCCAACAACGCGCCTCCGAGCAGAACCCTACCTAGATCTGGGAGGTGAACCTGGGGTCAGACCTGGAGGAGAACGGCTCAGAGGCAGAAAAGGCTCAGCCAGTCAATATTTAAACCAAGTAGACCGGCACATCGGGAGAGAGACTCCGGAAAGTGGACTTCATAGAATATTCTAAAAAAACTTAATTAGAGAAGTACCTCAAAACCCAGTTCCTGATCTCGTCCCTCGTGGATCTGAATGCTCTAACCTTCTCCTCCTCACTACCCTCAACATCAGATGGATCGTCAAAACCGTGCTCAACCCACTTAGCGCCGGGAACATTAGACCTGATAATGTCTGGCCTGCCAACGGAGAGAGGAGTCGAGCAGAACGGGCAGGACAGCTTAGGCGTTCTTACACACCGTGACAACCACATCAATGTCCTTCCCCCTGAAATCCTCGATGCTCTTCGACGACTGCCCCGAGATGTCTATCCCAATCTCCTCCATGACCTTGACTGCGAGTGGATTCAACTTCGTCGGAGTCGCCCCAGCGCTAAACGCCTCATACCTGTCACCGTAATAGTGCCTGAGCAGTCCTTCAGCCATCTGAGAGCGAGCCGAGTTATGGGTACACAGAAATAGAACCTTAGTCTTAATCATAATTCTATACCTAAATACTTGGACGACACTGCTCAATATACACCTATGTAGGTTTTAACTCGTTCACCAACTCCTTTTCAGATGGAAGCGCTCGCAACAACACACAACGTAGCCAAAATGAAGAATAACGAGTTAATATGCATCAAAAATAAGCCCCAAAATAAAGAGAAGTTATAGAATCACTCTTTCAGATGCTTCTCTAAGCTAAGTAACTGCTCGTCAGCTTTCTCGAACTTGCCCTCAGAGATCATCTTTCGGGCTTCTCCCACGTGCTTGGAAGCACACCCATGTAGATTCTTAGCATATTCGCATCCATGACACTCGTTCTTCTTACTCATTCATCTACATCCAGTATAACGCTTATATCTTGCGAATATTATAAACATTTTGATAATATTGCAGGGGAACTAGAATGTGCTGCGACAACCCAAACTGCGGAAAACTGAGGGAAGTGATGAAGTTCCAGAAGTACTTCAGAGCCCTCCACTGCATGACCAGATGGAACATAATCAAGGCAATCGGAGAACAGGAGAAGGGTACAGGGGAGATACAGGAAGAACTAGTTAAAATGGGGGAGACACTCGCGAAGTCGAGCATCTACTATCACCTCTCCGAACTCGAGAAAACTGGAATCATAGAGCAGTCAGGATACAGGGAGGAGGGCGGCGGAGCACCCGAGAAGCTCTGGAAGCTCAAGACAAGAGAGATCAGAATCGATCTACTCAGCAGCCAGCCTGAAGGCACTCAGGAAAAATGAGAGTACATGTCTTTGAACTAGTAAGAATTGAGAGATGATTGGTAGTGCAACCAGAATACGCGATTCAAGTATCAAACCTAACGAAGAAATATGGAGACTTGGTAGCGGTAGACCACATAAACCTTGCAGTGAACCAGAGAGAGATCTTCGGGTTTCTAGGCCCTAATGGAGCCGGAAAAACGACCACGATACGCATGCTTACGGGGATCTCAACACCTGCAGAGGGAACGGCGAAGATAATGGGCTATGACATTCAGCACCAAACAATAGAGGCAAAGGAGCAGATGGGCATAGTCCCAGACATAAGCAACGTTTACAACGAGCTCTCAGCCTGGGACAACCTAATCTTCACGGGAAAACTCTACGACATGCCAAGCGACTACAGGGAGAGCAGAGCCGAGGAACTCCTGAAGCTCTTCGGACTATACGAGAGACGGGGGGAGAAGGTTCAGGGATTCTCCAGGGGCATGAAGCGGCGCATATGCATCGCGATGGCGCTGATGAACAGGGCCAGCATCATATTCTTGGATGAGCCCACCTCGGGGCTGGATGTGCAGAGTGTCCTGATAATACGTGACCTGATCCGCAAACTGAACCAGGAGGGACTGACGATCTTCCTGACAACACACAACATTGAGGAAGCCAGCCAGATGTGCGACCGAGTGGCGATAATCAACCAAGGAAAAATTGCGATAATCGATACACCAGAGAAGCTCAAGAGGACGGTGGAGAGCTTACAATCAGTTGAGGTCGCCTTCGAAACTACTCCAGAGAACGCTGCATTGATGCTGGGAGGCCTCCCCGAAGTCGGCGAAGTGGTTAAGGAGGGAGACAAGTTCAGGCTGTTTACAAGCAACCCATCAACCGTATTAGCAGCTGTATGGGGGTACGCTCAATCTAACAATCTCAAAATATTTACGATGAACACCGTTGGACCGAGCCTGGAAGACGTCTTCGTGAAGTTGACGGGCATAAGACCAGCAACCGAAAGCGGTGGCTCAGTTAAGAAGGGTCAGGGAACGGGTCAGGGCAGAGGCAAAGGAGCAGGCCAAGGTAGGGGAAGCCAATGAGTGGGATTCATAGAAGCCGGATCGGTAGAGAGGCGAGGGTGGCGTGGGCGATCGCCCTCAAGGACATGCTTACTTACTATACTCGCCCGCCCTCCATCATGTTCGGGGTACTCTTCCCCTTCAGCCTGTTCCTCTCCTTCAGCATAGGGAGAAACGTGCCAATCGCTCAGCAGATCCCTGTCCTGATCGCTCAGACACTGTTCTTCGCCTCGTCATCTATAGGCCCGGTAGTTATTCCCAGCGAAAGGGCTAACCAGACCTTCGACAGGTTCCTAACGTCGCCAGTCTCCCTCCTAGCGATACTGGTAGGTAAAACAATAGCAGGAGTCATCTTCGGACTAGGAATATCAGTTATCCCAATTCTCACAGGCGTAATCTTCTTCGGGTCACAGATATCCAACATCGGGGCGCTGATCACCTGCATGGTTCTATCCACAATAGGATTCTCCGCCATGGGCATAATGTTCGCATCAATGCCTGGCCAGAGTCCTGGTAACGTGATGATGCCCCTAAACTTCGTCCGCATTCCCTTATTATTCATAAGCGGCGTCTACACACCTGTTAGCGAGTTACCTTCATGGGGGCAGGTTGGGTCGATGCTTTCGCCTTTGACTCACACAATCGAGCTGGCGAGGTACGCTATGGGTGGAGAGACGTTCTTTGGGCCACTCGTAAACATATTGATCTTGACTATTTATACCGCTTTATTTCTATTCATGGGTATACGCTTCCATGTGATGAACCAGAAGAAGGAATAGAAAAGTAATGAAAAAATAAATGGATGATGTGAATAGACTTGTTAAGCGCGCGAAAAATTGTCTAATACTATGCTACATTTACCTGCTAGAAAATCGTTTTAAAAAATGATGTTAAACGAAAGAGATTATATCGAGCGCGCTGGTTTAAAACAGATGGCATGATTGATTTTCCCTTCCGCTTGAAGCATATGGCTTCAAACCA
>CAZYUK010000004.1:0-23439 GCA_964650675.1 uncultured Candidatus Bathyarchaeia archaeon | reverse complement strand
CATGAAGACTCTGATGTAGTTCGCTCTCGGCGGCGCCTTGATGCCCGCGACCTCCTCCACGGTCTGGCAATAGTTGGTCTGGTGGGCGTTGCTGCAGATGCCGCAGACGCGCTCGGTGATGTAGAGGTTCTGGATGTAAGTGCGGGCCTCCATCGCCTTCTCTATGCCCCTATGGTTGTATCCGACGCGGGGCTCTACGTTGACGACTACCTCGCCGTCGACCTTGAAGAGGAAGCTGGCAGGCTCCTTCAGCGCCGGGTGCTGCGGCCCTATGGGTACGCTGAACTCTCTGTCGCTCATCTTCACCACTCCTTCCCGTCGACCCTCTTCCTGAGGGAGTTCACGTCCCACGTCTTGAGGAGCGGATGTACTCCCTCCGGCCAGTCCTCCGAGAGGAGGAGCCTCTTGGGGTCCGGATGTCCTTCAGGGTAGACGCCTACGAGGTCGTGGACCTCGCGCTCGTAGAGTGTGGCACCGTTGATTATGTCGGTGATGCTCGGGACCTTAGGGTCGCTCGCCGGCACCCTCACCTTCACTGAGAGGGCGAGGTTCTTCGCCCCGAAGTGGTAGACTATCTCCCTCTCCTCGCCGAGGTCCAAGCCCGTTATCGTGCTGAGGTGGGTTATCCCCTCCTTCTCCTTCAGGTAGGTGACCGCCTCCCTTAGCTTCTCAACCTTGATCCGGATGAAGGCTCTCCTCGCCCTCGGAGTCTTGGTCTCGAGGACGTTCTCCTTCCCTATAGCCTCCGTAAGCCTCTCGACGACCTTAACGTTCTCGTCCAGTACAGGCACTCTCTCCACCTCAGTACCCCGCGCTCACAAGGAGCTTCACCACGCCGTCGAGGATCGCCTCCGGCTTCGGCGGGCATCCGGGAATATAGGCATTCACCGGGATTATCTTGTCGACGCCCTCCATAACGTTGTAGCAGTCTTGGAAGACGCCGCCACTTATAGCACATGAGCCTATGGCGACGACGAACTTCGGCTCAGGCATCTGGTCATAGATCCTCTTCATCCTAGGAGCGTTCTTCCTCGGCACTGAGCCTGTGACGACCATCACGTCTGCGTGCCTCGGCGTCCCCTTCAGCAGCGCCCCGAACCGCTCGACGTCGTACGTCGGCGTCAGAGCCGCGAGCACCTCGATGTCGCAGGCGTTGCAGGCGCCCGCATTGAAGTGTATCAGCCATGGCGATCTCGTTCTAGCCCAGGTGACCAGGCCCATCTCACAGCCTCCACTTCGCCGTCAGGATGACTATCGAGATGAGCGAGGCGGCGGCGTAGGCTAGTGGCAGCATGACGTTCGTCGGCCTCGCGATCGTCGTAGCCATGACGAAGCCGAGTACGTCGAAGATCATGAAGTAGACCGTGTAGATGAAGAAGTTCTCGACGTTCAACCTGATCTTGGCTGGCTGCACAGCCTCACCGCAGGCGTAGGGAGCCAGCTTGCCAGGCGAATCGGCGCCCTTTGGGGCCAGGTCGTTGCTTATAGCCATGATGACCATCGCTACGACAACCGCAAGAACCAAGATTATAGCAAAACCGGATAAACCCTCAAGCAAACCGTGGTCCCTCACAGACTCGTTTAATGCAGGGATATAAATCTTAAGAGCAGATAAGAATTTGCATCGCGAGGGCCACCGGGATCGTTTTAACCCTTTTTGAACCCTTCATTAAATTTTCTCGACACGCCGCAGATTGATCGTGTCAAGGGAAAAGATTTGTGATCGGTTTAGAGCGAGCTTTTTTTATAGTATTAGTACTGATAGGATAGCTATCAGCATCGACGGTGAGTCTGTTGGCGTCCGAATTACTGCAGTTCGTGATTCTCGCAGCGACCATCGCTTTCGCCCTGATGGCGGCCGGACTCCGTAACCTCTTGTATGCTGCCCTGAGCCTCGGCGGCATGTGCGTCTGCTTGGGCGGCCTGTACTGGATGCTCTACGCGCCCTATGTTGGCCTCTTCCAGATGCTCATCTACGGCGGGGCCGTGGTGGTCCTATTTGTCTCAGTGATCATGTTCGTTAGGGGGGAAGGGAATGAGTGAGTCCAATGCGACGACCATCGCGGGACTCGCGGTGAGTGTACTCCTGCTCTTCTCCTTCCTCTACGTCGTCTCGAGCACTCCCTTCCCATACGGGAATTACGTGAACCCTAAGCTAGCCCCCATCAGACCCGCCGAGGACCTCGGATGGAAGATGAGCAGCTTCCTCTGGAGCTACAGGGGGCTGGACCTCTTCATGCAGACCCTCGTCCTGTTCGCCACTGCCATCAGCTGCCTCGCTCTTCTCAGGGAGGAGAGGAAGTAGGATGGCGGACGAAGTCTTCTTCCTCGGTACCGCGTTCGTCCTCGTCTCCGTAGGGCTCTACTGCGCGACGCAGAAGAACATGATCAGGATCCTCCTGGGTATCGAGATGATCCTGAACGCGGGCAACCTCGTACTGGTATTCTTCGCCTCACGTTACTCCTCGATGGGGTTCGTCGACCCCCTCGGCCAGTCCCTCGTCTTCATGTCGATAGTCCTCGGAGGATGCGTCATATCCGTCGGGCTAGCCCTGATAGTCAACGCCTACAAGCAGTTCAAGACGACCAACGTCAGGAAGCTTAGGAGGCTGAGATGGTAATGGCCTGGGAGCTACTATTCCTATTCAGCCCCTTCATCGTCGTCATAGCCGGGCTCATCGGAGAGAGGGTGAAGATCGCAAAGCTCAGGGAGATCGTGGCCATCGTGATGAGCGCCTTCTCCGTCTACTCGGTTTACAACCTCTACAACATGATTCAGGCGACCCAGAACAAGATACTGATCGTGACACTCGGCGGAGCCCCGCCCCTCGGCGCCTGCCTGGAGATCGACATGCTCAGCATCTACATGGCGTTCTCGGCTACGCTCCTCGGCCTCTTCGCAACCGTCTACAGCTACAGCTACATGGAGCACGACACGCGGCTGACCGAGTACTACACCCTCCTTTCGGCCCTCGTCGCCAGCATCGTAGGCGTCAGCTTCGCCGGCGACTTCTTCACCTTCTTCGTCTTCTGGGAGATGATGGGAATAACGAGCTACGTCCTCGTCGCCTTCAGGAAGGAGAACTGGGGGCCGATCGAGGCAGGATTCAAGTACATGGTGATGGGCGCCATAGGCTCGACCCTCCTGCTCCTAGGCATAGCCCTCGTCTACGGCATGGCTGGGACCGTAAACTTCGCCCAAGTCTCCATGGTCCTCAAGCACCAGCCTCTGGGCATCTGGCTCAGCCTCGCCCTCATAATCTTCATAGTGGGCTTCGGCGTTAAGTCGGCGATAGTGCCTATGCATACCTGGCTGCCTGACGCCCATCCCGAGGCTCCAAGCCCCATCAGCGCCATGCTTTCGGGTATCCTGATCGAAACCGCGCTCTACGGGCTGACGAGGGTCCTCAACATCCTCTTCGAGCCGAGTATCTTCCAGATGGCCGTCGCAGTCCTCGCCGTCTTAACGATGTGCCTCGCCAACATCCTAGCGTTACTCCAGCAGGATATCAAGAGGATGCTAGCTTACTCAAGCATCGCCCAGATGGGATACATGCTGATCGGCCTCTCCACTGGGAGCCTCTACGGCCTGCAGGGGCTCTTCCTCCACGTCTTCAACCACTCCCTCCTCAAGGGCCTAGCCTTCCTCAGCGCTGGCTCAATGGTCCACGTGGCCAACACCCGCGACATCCAGGGTCTCAAGGGTATCGGGCGTGCGATGCCCATCACGACCCTCACGCTCTTCATCGCCTTCCTCGGCCTCGGAGGCGTACCTACAACGAACGGCTTCATCAGCAAGTACATACTCTTCGGCTCAGCTATGGGAGCCGGCCTCTGGTGGCTCACGCTCCTAGGGGTTCTGAATAGCGCATTTTCCATGGCCTACTACCTGAGGGTGATGAAGACCCTGATCTCGGAGCCGATCGAGGCCGTGAAGGGACTGAAGGAGGCCCCCGCCCTCATGCTGGCGGTCACCGTGGCCATGGCGACCCTGATAATCATGTTCGGGGTCTGGCCTGAGCCCACCGCCTACTACGCGAACGAGGCCGCTAAGGCCTTGGTAACTAACCTCGACAAGTACATAGGGGTGATCATGCGTTGAAGGTGGGGCGCAAATTCTTTAACCAAAGACCTGATGATATGTTCGTGGTCTGGGGGATGAAAAGATGACACCTCTTGAGATCATCCTCGAATATCCCGGGCCTTGGCTCTGCTGGATACTTCCCCTCGTCGGGGCTCTGTTGATGCCCCTCTTCGCCAAGCTGGGCCACAAGGTGAGGGACTACGCGGCCGTCGTCTTCGGCCTATCAGCGGTCGTCGCCGCGGCCTCCATGGTGCCCTACTTGTTCTCAGGACACACCCCAGGCGACGTCAAGCTCGCGACCTGGATAAACTTCCCGAATATGCACCCCCTTGAGGTAGGTGTCCTGATCGATCCCTTGAGCATCATTATATGTAACGTGGTTGCCTTCATCTCGTTCCTCATCCTCCTCTACTCGACCAGCTACATGCACGGGGACAAACACCTGACAAGGTACTGGTTCTTCTTCCTCTTCTTCATCGGCAGCATGCTCCTACTCGTCATCTCAGACAACCTCATCCAGCTCCTCATAGGCTGGGAGGGGGTAGGCATGTGTAGCTACGGCCTCATAGGCTTCTACTACCGGGACGAGAAGGAGCGTTGGCTAGGCGGACCTCCGCCGACGAAGATGTTCCCGCCCTCACACGCAGGCATGAAGGCCTTCGTGGTGACAGGCGTCGGTGACGTGCTACTCCTCGGAGCTATTTTCATCATTTATACCTACGCCGGGACCCTGAACTTCGTTGAGCTGATCGAGACGGCTCCCACGTGGGTCTCTGCCCTCGCGGCAACGCCGGGACTGCTCGCTATAACTGCCGTGCTGTTCCTAGGTGGACCGATCGGGAAGTCCGCCCAGTTCCCCCTGCACGAGTGGCTTCCTGAGGCGATGGCGGGCCCGACGGCCGTCTCCGCCCTGATCCACGCCGCCACAATGGTCAAGGCCGGCGTCTACCTGGTCGCAAGGATGAGCCCGGTCTTCTACATCGGGACCTGGGTTCTTCACCTCAGCGAGGCTCAGGTCTACTTCATAGCAATCGCGTGCGTGGGCGCTTTCACCTGTTTCCTAGCGGCGTCGCAGGCGATGGTCTCCGTGGAGCTGAAGAAGATCCTCGCCTACTCGACGGTGAGCCAGATCGGCTACATGATGCTGGGCCTCGGCCTCAGCGGCCTCAGCGAGACGGCTTACGTCGCAGGCATGACGGCGGGAATCTTCCATCTGGCGAGCCACGCCCTCTTCAAGGCGGCCCTATTCCTATGCGCCGGC
Organism: uncultured Candidatus Bathyarchaeia archaeon; assembly: GCA_964650675.1. Taxonomy (GTDB): domain Archaea; phylum Thermoproteota; class Bathyarchaeia; order TCS64; family TCS64; genus UBA8941. Next base: position 18,094 of record CAZYUK010000004.1, on the reverse strand, counting down.
TCCATCATCCACTCGGTCGAGACAATCTACACCTTCAACATGGGCGGCCTCAAGAAGCACATGCCCAAGACGTACATGTTGATGTTGATCGCGACCCTCAGTCTTGCAGGGATCCCGCCACTCAGCGGCTTCTGGAGCAAGGACTCCGTCTTCCTCTCCGCCCTCACGGCGGGGACACCTCTCGCCTTTGTGTTACTAACCATCGGAGCCGTCAGCGCGGCGATGACCTTATTCTACAGCATAAGGTACATCGTCGTCACCTTCTTCGGGCACGAGAGCGAGTACATCCACGAGAGGGAGCACCACGGCCACCACGTCCACGAGGCCCCTACCATGATGTGGGGACCAATAGCCGTCCTCGTCGCCCTTGTGGTGGTCGTCGGGGCGTTCGGCCTCGTAGGTGTCTTCAACCCGAGCCTCTCCCCTGAGGTCTTCATCGAGAAGCAGATCGAGGGCACTCTCCACGGTATCCTGCCCCACGGCGTGGAGTTCCATGTGGCTCACGTTGAGGCCGCCACGAAGTGGACCGCGGTGGGCCTGAGCGCTGTCATGCTGACGCTGGGCGGGAGCCTAGGATGGTTCTTCTACCTGTCGAAGAAGGTGGACTCCTGGCAATTCGTACAGGGAAGCGGCCTCCTGAAGAAGGTCCACACCTTCCTCTGGAACAGGTGGTACATCAACCCCTTCTACTACCTAGTGTTTGTCGACGGGGTCATCTCGCTAGGTAGAGGCATATACCAAGGCCTCGAGAAGCTCGTGTTCGATAAGATAACGTCCGTGGTGAGCGGACTCTCTATCAGCCTCGGAAACAGGCTGTTTAGAAGCCTCGAGATGCTCGTATTTGACAAGATCACGCCCGTGGTCAGCGGCCTCTCCATCAGCCTTGGGAACAGGCTGTTTAGAAACCTCGAGACCGATGTGATCGACAAGGGCCTCAACGTCGGCGTGCCGAAGGCTGCCACGTCTCTGTACCACCACGTGAAGAAGCTTCAGACGGGCGTTTTGAGCTACAACTTAGTCTACATGGCTTTAACGTTCCTCGTTTTGTTTGTGATGTTTATATTGATGTTTGGAGGAGTGATATAGTATGGTAATTCCATATTCTCTGGCTCAGGTACTCCTAGTACCTATAGTATTCACACCGATTGCCTACTTCGTGGGCAAGAGCATGGGGAAGAGCACAGGATGGCTGACCGCCATCCCGCTAGCATACACCCTGCTGCTCCTAGGCGGCATCGCGGCCGAGATTCAGGGCGGGGGACAGTATGTCGAGGCCTACCCATGGGCGCCGAACGCCGGCATCACCTTCGGCCTAAAGGCCGACGGCCTCAGCATCTGGGTGCTGCTCACGGTGAACATACTCTGCCTCTTCATCAGCCTCTACAGCATCCCCTACATGGAGCACAGGTTCCACGAGTGGGAGCACGAGACGGGTGAGCACCTCGGGAACAGCTCATACGCGAGCTACTACGCCCTCTACCTGCTGTACGCCGTTGGCATGCTGGGCACCGTGATGGCCACGAACCTCATCCAGTTCTACCTCTTCTACGAGCTGATGCTCGTGCCCAGCTGGGCCCTGATCAACAACTACGGCTACGGGGACCGGGAGCGCATAGGCATGATGTACTTCATGTGGACCCATGTCGGCGCAGTCATACTGCTGGCCGGCATCCTCTCGAGCTTCTGGATAACGGGGAGCTTCGAGATCTCGGCCCTCTCAAGGGTCGTGGGCAACGCGAACGCGCATCTCATCGCCTTCGCCATCCTCATAGGCTTCCTGACGAAGATGGCCGTCTTCGGCATCCACATCTGGCTGCCCTACGCCCACGGTGAGGCGCCGACGCCAATCTCCGCCTTGCTGAGCCCCGCCATGATCGGGATCGGCGCGTACGCGGCGGTAAGGCTCGTCGCTATCCCCATGGCGCCTGTGTTCAGCAAGTTCAGTCTCGTCTTCTCGGTCTGGGCGCTTGTGACATTGGTATACGGAGGCCTTATGGCCCTTGCCCAGGATGACATTAAGAGGTTCCTAGCATACTCGAGCGTCAGCCAGATGGGCTACATATTCCTGGGCCTGGCGAGCGCCGCGGCCTTCGGGGAGACGGGCGCCATCTTCCATTACGTGGCCCACGGCTTTGGCAAGGGTATTCTCTTCTGCGCCGCGGGGATACTCATCTCCCATACGGGGACGAGGAGCATAAAGAAGATGGGCGGCCTGGCCGACAAGATGCCGATCACCGCGACGCTGACCCTCCTCGGCTTCTTCACCATCGCGGGCGTGCCTCCCACAATCGGGTTCATGTCCAAGTTCATGATCTTCAGCGGAGTCTTCTCCAGCGCCCTCGCCAGCTCCCCGGAGCAGGTCATAGTGGCCATCGTAGCGATCATCATGACGGTGCTTACGGTAGGCTACTCCCTCTGGACGTTTCGCAGGATCTTCTTCGGGCCCCTCGCGGAGGGGATGGAGAAGGTCAAGGAGGCTCCGATGCTGATGTTGGTTCCTCTCGCGGTCTTCGCGCTCATCGCAATCGTGATAGGAATCTACCCGAGGCTCGTCACCGACTTCCTCCTCCCCTTCTTCAACGCCTCCCTCCATTAAGGGAGATGACGCATCTTTTTTCTAGACTAAGTCCGCCCACCCTACAATTTTGAAAAATGTTGGTGGATAACCCGGTTTTACCTTTAAAAAAACTGGAAAGGATTGCTTAACGTAAGTTTTTTTAATACAGAACCCTTGACAATTAGGAAATGAGCGTAGCTGTCATAGGTCCCCATTCTTTCATCACGGCGTTCGAGCTCATCGGAGCCAGAGGTTATAATACGAACACGGGTAGGGATGTGGTGGGGATCCTCCAAAGGGTTATTGAGGAGGGCAGGTTCAACCTTATTTTAGTCCCTGAGCGCTTCGCAAAGGATACCTACTCCATCAGGGAGGAGGTCATGAAGAGGGGAGACATAACGCCCGTCTTCGCCCTAATACCTGACTTCACAATGGAGACAGGGATGAGGATGGAGGAGCTACAGGCTGCCGTCTCCCTTGCAATAGGAACAAGACTGGAGCTGTGATGTAATGGGAATCGAAAGAGTATTGTCAATGGGGGAGCGTCTCCAGAAGCTTTTAGAAGGCGCGGAGAAAGACGCTGAGACCATGGTCACTGAGGCCGAGAAGAGGGCCACCGAGATGATCTCCAAAGCCAAGGCCGAGGCTGAACGTAGGCAGAACATGGCTCAGCGAGGCAGGGGCATAGACGAACTCATACGAGAAGCTGAGGAGAAGGCCAAGAAGGAAGCGGAAAAGAGCTTGAAAGACTATAAAGCGAAAGCCGAGCCTCTGAAGACAGTAACTAATGAGAAGCGGGATGAAGCCGTTGCCATCGTGCTGAAGGAGGTGTTACCTGAGTGAGCGTAAAATCCATCGAACTCGAGACCCAGCTCATAGAGCGCGCTGTCGAAAAGAGGAACGCGCTAATAGCCCAGGCCAGTGAGAAGGCCGAGAAGATCATAATTTCCGCGGAGGAAGAAGTCGAGAGGATGAAGGCAGAATCCGAAAAGCAAATCCTATCTCTCGTTGGCTCGGAGCTAAGAGCGGTCAACGACAGGATCGTCGGGAGGGCCCATCTTGAGGGCCGAAAGATGCTGATGCAGTCTAGACAGGAACTGCTCTCTATAGTCTTCGATGAGGCCGAGAATAGACTCAGGGAGATAGCTGAGGGGAAGGGCGCTGACTACAGTGAAATCTTAATGAAGCTCACAGTCGAGGCCGCGACGGCGATAGGAGGGGATGAGTTTATCGTGGCTGCGAACGAGCGAGACATGGCATATCTGGTGAAGAACCTTGGACGGATCAACACTCAGGTGAAGAAGGCTCTCGCTGGGGGGGCGGTCACGTTGGACGAAAGGCCCCTCAACGTCATGGGGGGAGTCGTCGTAAGGAACAAGGAGGGCACCAAGATCTATCATAACACCTTGGAGGGGAGGCTTAAGGGCGTGGGGGGCAGGGTCGAGGCGGAGATCGCAAAGATATTGGGGGTGATCTAGACGTCAATTATAGGAACGATCGAGAGGATCAACGGCTCCCTTGTTATCGCCAAGTTCGAGAAGGAGCCAAAGATCGGTGACCTCATCGAGGTCGGTGACCTTAGGCTCATGGGCGAGATCGTCCGCCTAAGCGAGGAGACTGCCTACATCCAGTGCTACGAGGTGACTAGCGGCATCAGGCCTGGGGAGCCTGTCATCGATACGGGAACGCCCTTAGTCGCCGAGCTTGGGCCAGGTATCATGAGTACTATCGTGGATGGTGTCCAGAGGTCCGAAACTCGGCTATGGGAGCTCACCGGGCCCTTCGTGACCAGGGGGACGAACATCATTCCATTAGACAGGGAGAAAGCCTGGCCCTTCAAGGCGAAGGTAAAGGCCGGTGATAAGGTCGTTGGTGGGGACATCTTAGGGATTGTCCAAGAGACCCCCTCTTTCGAGCATAGGGTCATGGTGCCGCCTGACAAGACCGGGACAATAAAATCGATAAAATCAGGAGAATTCAAAGTCGAGGAGATTATTGGCGAGTTAGAGACCGCAGAGGGTGTGGTGGATCTGCGGATGATGCAGACTTGGCCTGTAAGGCATAGTCGACCAATCGAGGAGAAGCTACCCCTCGAAAAGCCGCTGATTACGGGTCAGAGGGTCATAGACACATTCTTCCCAGTGGCAAAAGGGGGAGCATGTGCTATCCCCGGTGGCTTCGGGACTGGGAAGACGGTCACCCTCCAGCAGATCAGCAAGTGGTCTGACGCTGATGTTATTATCCTCATCGGGTGCGGCGAGCGGGGGAACGAGATGGCTGACGTAGTCACCCACTTCCCCCAGCTTGAGGATCCCAAGAGTGGCCGCCGTCTCATGGAACGGACGGTGATCGTCGCGAACGTCAGCAACATGCCGGTCTCCGCCAGGGAGGCCAGCATCTACATGGGGGTTACACTCGCAGAGTTCTACAGGGACATGGGCTACGATGTAGCTGTCATGGCAGACTCCACATCAAGGTGGGCAGAGGCCCTCAGGGACATCTCGGGTCGCCTAGAGGAGATCCCCGCTGAGGCCGGCTTCCCCGCATACCTGTCAGACCGCATTGCCCAGATATACGAGAGGGCCGGCAGGATCATCACATTGGGCTCGGAAAGGAGGGTTGGCAGTGTCACCATCCTCGGCGCAGTCTCTCCACCAGGAGGCGACTTTAGCGAGCCAGTTACAACCCACACCCTCAGGTATATAGGCACCTTTTGGGCTCTGGACGCCGAGCTCGCCTACAGGCGTCACTTCCCAGCTATAAACTGGCTGAGGAGCTTCACTAGGTATATGGACATCGCCTCTCGCTGGTGGTCCCAGCTCGACCCAGCGTGGGAGGGCGTCCGAGCCCAAGCTCTGAGGCTCCTAGGAGAAGCGTCTGAGATCGAGGAGACAGCCCGCATCATCGGGGAGAAAGCGCTACCGGACGAGCAGAGGCTGATACTGCTACTTGCGGAGATGCTTAGGGAGGGCTTCCTCATGCAGAACGCCTACCACGAGGTCGACACCTACTGCGAGGCGGAGAAGCAAGCCGCCTTGATGAAGGTTATCATCGACTTCTACGACCACGTGGAGCCCCTCATCAGGAAGGGTATACCTATCGAGAAGGTCAGGGACATGGGCGTCGTCACGGAGCTGTTGCGCCTGAAGGAGCGAAAGGGTCTGGAGCCAATAGAGGAGGTCCGAGGGTTGATGCGTGAGCAGACAGATCAGCTTGCAAAAGAGTACGAGGTGGCTGTTTAGAGATGACCATTGAAGAGGCCGGACTGATCTACAGGACGACGAGCGAGATCCGAGGCCCCATCCTCATGGTGGAGGGGATCAAAGACGTCTCCTACGATGAACTAGTAAGAATCAGGAGGTCGACGGGCGAGGAGGTGACGGGTTCCGTGCTGGATGTCTCTAGGGACTGGGCGATGGTTCAGTGCTTCGGGGACACCAGCGGCATGGACCTCAACGTCACCATCAGGTTCACGGGAGAGGCCCTGAAGATCCCCATCTCTGAGGAACTCATCGGGAGGGTCTTCAGCGGGAGCTTCAAACCCCTGGACCATATGCCAGCACCGCTGAGCACCGACCTTAGGGACGTCAACGGTGGGACCATCAACCCGGCGGCCCGAGACGTTCCAAGTGAGTTCATCCAGACGGGTCTATCAGCCATCGATGGAATGAACAGCCTAGTAAGGGGGCAGAAGCTCCCGATCTTTAGCGAGTCCGGCCTCTCACATAACATGATGGCCGCCCAGATCGCCAGGCAGGCCACCATTCCCGGTCGGGAAGAGGAGTTCGCTATCGTCTTCGGGGCGATGGGCATCAAGAACGAGGAGGCCGAGTTCTTCAGGGAGGAGTTCGAGAAGACCGGCGCCCTCAGCAAGTCTGTGATGATCCTGAACCTCGCTAATGACCCTCCCATAGAGCGTATCGTTACTCCAAGGATCACCCAGACCATCGCCGAGTACCTCGCCTTCGACTTAGGGATGCACGTTCTCGTCATACTAACAGATATGACCAACTATGCCGAGGCACTTAGGACCATCAGCATCGCCCGTGAGGAAATACCCACTCGTAAGGGGTACCCAGGATACCTCTATAGCGACCTCGCCACCATATACGAACGGGCCGGAAGGATCCAGGGGAGGCCTGGCTCTGTCACGCTGATGCCCATCCTCACGATGCCTGCCGGCGACATGACCCATCCTGTCCCCGACCTCACAGGTTACATCACCGAGGGACAGCTCATCCTCCAGAGAGAGCTCGCCCTAAGGGGCATCTACCCTCCTATGAACCCCCTCCCGAGCCTGTCGAGGCTGATGAAGGATGGCATAGGAGCGGAGACCACCAGGGAGGATCACGCCGATGTCGCCAACCAACTCTACTTAGCCTACGGCGAGGGGACCAGAGCCCGGGGACTCGTCAGGATCGTCGGCGAGGTCGGCCTCAGCGAGAGGGAGAGGACCTGGCTGAGGTTCGCTGAAAGGTTCGAGAACGAGTTCGTGAAACAAGGCCCCTACGAGAATAGGAGCATCGAGCAGACCCTCGACATCGCTTGGAACCTGCTGTCCATGCTGCCAGAAGACGACCTTATCCGGGTTAGGGAGAGTTACATCAAGAAGTACCACCCCGCCTACAAGAGTGAAAGGTAACCTTGTCCGCCACCATAGGAATACGGCCCACTAAGAGCTTCCTCATGGAGATAAAGAGGCGGATAGGCTACATTGAGCGTGGTACCGAGTTCCTAAAACTAAAGCGGGACCACCTCGCCAAGGAGCTCACCGCCTCAATAGAAGTCCTTAAAGGCCGGAGGAGTCTCCTGCTGGAGAACCTCAAGGTGGCTTACAGGGCTGTCACCGCCTCCTACATCTCCCTGGGCCCCACCGAGGTGAGAAGCCAGGTCAGCTCCATAAAGACAGGACTCGAGTTGGAGGTCCTCCCCCGGAGCGTAATGGGGGTTCGGTATCCCTTCATCAAGGTGGCGAAGGAGCCGCAGATTGCCGGGGAGCTGGACATCACCCTGAGCGAGGCAGCTGAAAAGGTCCTAGCCATCCTAGATGACATCATCCAACTCGCCGAGTTCGAGGCACGGGCTGAGAGGATAGCGGACGAGCTGGGGAAGACCAACAGGAAGGTCAACGCCCTGGAGAACACCATCATCCCAAGCTACAGGCAGGTCATAAAGTTCATCGAGGACAAGCTGGACGAGGAGAGTCTGGAGGAGTTGGTCAGAATGAAGTTAATAGGGGGTACACTGGGACGGCAGAGAGAGTGAGCCCTGACCTGTCCTACGTTGTGGTCAGGAGCCACGCCCTGATGGCGGACCTCCTGACCCCAGAGCAGATACGTACCCTGGCGGAGCAAGAGAGCCTCGATGGCTTCGTGGAGCGGCTGGCTAACACGCCTTACGGAAGGATATCCATCGAAGCCGAGGGTGAAATCTCTATAGCCCTGGAGAAGGTCTTCTACCAAAAGTTCATCGAGCGCATGATGGCTATAGTAGACCTGGCGCCAAAGAACATCGGTGACTTCCTTCAGTCCTACTACTACCTGAGGTTCGAGGTCGTCAACCTGAAGCGAATCGTCCGTGGAAAGTTCAGCGGTCTTCCAACCACGCAGATCGTCGAGTCCCTCATACCTATGACGCCCTATAGCGTTGAGAGCTACGAGGACCTCGCCAGCACGGAGACTTATGATGATACGGTAAGGCGGCTCAAGAGAACGCCGTACGAGTCTCTGATCGACAGCCTTGAGCTCTCTGAGAAATACGACGCCATCTGGCCCGTGGAGATTGTGCTGAACCACCTCTACGCAAGCGCCGTGTTCAAATCGCTGGAACCGCTTCCCCAGCGTGACAGGACCTTGGTCCGGAGGATCGTCCAAGCCGAGGCCGATGTGGAGAACTTCCTTGTCGCGGCGAAGCAGCGGGGTGCACGGGAGAGGACCCACAACCCTGAGGAAATGTTCCCCGCTACATATGGCATAGGCCTTGATATACTCAGGGAGACAATAGAGGTCGATGACATTAGGCTCGTCATCCGGAAGCTGGATTGGCCTTATATCGAGATCTTGGCTCCCCTCTACACGGGTGACGTGGCGTTGATCAGGAGCCGCCTACGTCAACACATCTGCAGCGTCGCCAGGAGGGGACGCGCCGCGAACGACTTCGGCTTCAACGTCGTCATGGCGTACCTCGTCTTTAGCGAGATAGAGAAGGACAACCTCGTCGGCATCGGATGGGGTATAACCCAGGGAATCACATCCGAAGACATTTTGAAGTATCTAGCCATCCCCCACTTCGAATAATAGACCTTAGTCGTAATTGTTTACTAATATAAAAAACAATGTAAGAAGCCGTGGAATCCACGTAAAAAGCACCAAAAAACGTTAGAATCATAATAAAATATGGTGAAAACATTAACCATTTTTCGAGGCGAATAATTACGCCTAAGGTCTAATCTATTTTTCCTTCACAAAATATTTGCGCGCGCAAATATTTTCTCTCGAGTAATTAGCGGATGAGAATTTTTGAAGGTTTGCGACATAGATATTATTAAATATGATAATGGGGAAAATGATGAGGCGCCGAAATGGCTATCAGGCTATTAAAAGTATCGCCACGATCAATCCATAAATAGCTAACCCTTCTCCGAGAGCGACGAATAGTAGCGACCAGATCGAGAGTTCGGGCTTCTGGATAAGCATTTCTGAGCCCGCTTTGACAGCCGTCATGATACATATAGCAGCTCCGAATACGGAGCCGATCATAGTTAGCGCTCCCAGTAGGGGACCCCATGCTTCTGCAGGTATCACTTCACTTTCACCTCCTCCACTGATTAATATGAAAAGTAAACAAAACCCCATTACAATCGCCGTTACGACTCCCCACGAGCCCATTCTATCTATCGTAGATTTAATACTCTTCTCGTCTCCGCCACCTTTAGCCACTAAAGTCATCAGTACTATTCCAAGCAACGATATCAGTCCCATAGCTAATGTTACTGTAGAGGAAATCTGTCCCGTCAGTAAGACTAGTCCTGCTAGGAATCCGTAGAAGATGAGCAAAGCCCCGAAGAGGCTTAGAGAGGCGCCCCAGACAGAAGCCCTGCCCTTCTCAACGGCTGTTGAAGCGCTGATAGTGGAACCGTGGGTAAGGCACCATGCTGCCGCTATGATGCTCGCAGCGATCGTGATTGCCACAGGTATGAAGGTATCGATCTTTACTTCCTCCTTTTGTGTTTCTGTTGGTGGGGAATAAATATTGATATCATCTTTTTCCTTTTCACCTTATTCTCCTTACAATGCCCCCTCTATATATAACATTTTTCGTAGTATTTAGCTCTTCATCCATTCTCGGGTCAGGGCCCTGCCCAAGGTTTGGGGGTAGGCCTCGTCCCTGCTGTTTCCAGGCGGCCAGCATGGTCGTTACCGTCTCACAGATCCAGGTGCCCTTACCGTTCCTGAAGCACCCCATCATCCTCCTCTGAACCACACGCTCCCGGAACGCCCTCTCCGCCCTGTTATTCGTAGGCTCAACCCCCGGCGCGCGTGCGGCTTCTGCGGGTGGGGTAGGCTCGTCTGGAAGGTGGTGTGTGGGGGCTCGCGCGCGCGGTTTGTGAAACATGCACAGCCTACTTATAAAGAGCTAAATACGTACCATTTTTCAAAGGTAGAGAGGGAATATTGGGGTCTCAGGTCTCTATTTTTCCCGAGGCCTACGTCTATATGGTCTGAAGGATATTCCCCCTCCTTGGTAGAACTTGCCCATGAACTCGTAGTACAGCAGTCTTAGGGACTGAACCGAGCTGGATATGAACTCGAAACTCATGGCGATGATGTTCATCAACAGGAGACTGACTGTCGTCCCCATGAAGATGCCCAACTGATGAGCTGCGATGGCTAGGCTCGCATGGGCGAGGGCGAAGGCGGCTATCCTGAGGAAGGAGAAGATGTTCGCTAACCCCTCGACGAAGGTCATGAGGAGGGCGCCTACACCCTTGCCCATCACCTCAATACCGAAATGTCCTTCAGCAATGGCGGCGATTATGGGCTCGATCATCGCTAGGACCATTCCCCCGATCATTACATAGAAGGCCCAGTAGCTCATAACGCTCATGAAGTCACCGCTCTGGATGAAGTACATCGCCGAAAAGTAGAGGCCCGCCACGTAAAGGATCATACCAAGGCCATGCTCACCTATGATTCCCCACTTGTGCCCCTCCTTGTATTCATTGATAGCTCCGATGACAAGGCCAAAAATGATTTCGATAGCCGCTATCATGAACACTAGCTTCAAGAGGGAAGTTGTATTAAGGATGGGGTTTGGGAGGATTTGATGATGGTGAAACAATAGTCCCTCCATAAGGAAAATAGAGTCGTATAAAACGCCAAATATTATCGCTGAGATGCCCATGGGGATGAATAGACTCCCCAGCTTGGACATCATTCCCCTCTTAAACTTCCGGCTCATGAATAGTCCAGCCAATAAGAAAACAGCGCCCTGGCCTACATCGCCGAACATAAGGCCGAACTGGAAGCTGAATATGAAGATGGTTATGTACATCGGGTTCACCTCATGCATCGAGGGCCAGCCCCTGAGGCTGGTCAGCTTCCAAGCAGGCTGTAGGATAGAGGGTGTCATGACCGGCTCGGGAGTGGGTACCGCGTGGTCCTCATGCCCAGGCTCATCATACTGTAGGTAGGCTAGCTCCCCAGTTTTTTCCTGCAGGTTATCTATGATTCTATCAAGAATCCGCACTTTGTCGTCTGGGATCCATCCCTGTATTACGCTTATAACCCTCGTCCTAAGGACTGGGGCCGACTCATCGGAGAGGATTCTAAGCATTTCATCTACGAAGTTAGCCTCGCCCAGTACAGGGGCGTACTCCTTCTTTAATGCCCCATACTCCACTTCTCCTTCGGTCAACGCTTGGAGTTCCTTGACCTCACGCTCATATTCCCTGATGACTTCTTCCCGTCTTCCAGAGTCGATTGCCAGGAGGATGTCTCCGGTGTTAAGTACTTTGAAAATGTCTTCAACTTCAAAAATGATGAAGATGGTTTCAACCCACTCCCTCCTCTTCTCCGGGCCGAAAACAAATATGTACCCTCTTTCGGGTGAAATTTCAATCACTTTTGTGCTTAAATCCTCAAACCTGTGAAAGTACTCCTTGAGACGTTCCTGTATCTGGAGGTCTACTAACCCAACGGTTAAACACTTTTTTAGCTCGTCTGGCTGAAGGGCCCTCAGACTTTCCAGCCGCGCCCTAATTTCTACGAGCCTTTTTTTCCACTCTTCTTTTTTCCCCTCGACTCCCTTGATTTTTTCCTGGATTTCTTTTATTATCGAGAGATAACTTCCAACTCCCTCTTCCGGGTCTTCTGTAAACTCCTTTAGTTTGTCTCTGTCGATATCCATATTCTCAAGATCTAGTAATGTCGTATCCTCAAGAGTCCTATACTCTTCGTGGAATTTCTCGTAAAGTCCTTTGAAGTCGACAACCCTCTCCCTGGTCTTTCGAAGCTTCTCAAAATCCACGCCACCTATGGCTTTAAGCTGAACGACCCCGGCCTTACCAAGCTCCGCCAAAATCTGGGACTCGTACTCTGGGGGAGTGATAATAGTGAACTTCTTCAATGTGAATCATTAATATTAACTACTTTTTATTAAAATGTTTTCATCGCGCGCGCTACTTTGTTTTTCAGCGTCACTTTCTTGATACCAGCCCTTCTAGATGCAAGAAGCAGAGGGAGCATGGCTAAGTCTCATGAAGAGGTTATAGAAGAAAACCTTCAGCAGCAACTCCCGGGCCATGATGGAGAACCTCTTGGCAATGACGTGCTCCCCGAAGAGCTGTTCGAAGACGGATAAGGCGGTCTTGGTCATCCACCTAAAGCTATAGTGGGCCCACCTCTTCCACCTATCTCGGTCCCGCAGCTGCTCCATCACTACGCGCTTCTTGGCGGAGAAGCTCCTTGCCCTGCGCGAGGAGTTATTTCTCACCCTGATGACAGGTTCTATCTCCCACTCCTCCAGGAAGGAGAAGTTGGAGCTGGAGTCGTAGGCGCCGTCGGCGATGACCTTCACTACCCGGCACTGCTCTTCGATCTGCTCCACCAGTGGCTTCAGCACCTTACCGTTGCCGGTCCTATCATCGGTGATCTCTATGGTGACGATCTGCTTCATCTCTACGTCCACAACTATGTGGATTTTGAGGAAGCCCCTCCGCATCCTCCACCTCTGCCTCATCCACTCGCCCCGGTTGGCTACCTTGATGCCCGACGCATCCACGGCTAGGGTCATAGGTTCTCTCGCGCGCGCGAAATGATAATAGATCTTTCTATGATATTCAAAAAAGATCCGAGCTATGCAACAAAGCAATATACTCCAAAAACTCATGATCATGAAGCTACATTCAATAGCGTTATTATCTTTTCTTGGGGAGGGTGCTGAAAAAACGTGAGCTATGTACACTCGCGCACAGGGTTCGCTGGTGGATAGAAGTGGTTCTTTTCTGATAGGAATCTACGAGGACGTCACTTGGCCTATTTTCTTGGAAATCCAGTAGACCAATAGGAGGTATTGGGTAATGATGAGTAGGATGATCGGCACGGCCACGACCACAGCCCTAGGCGCCTTCCAGATTATGAGGGGTATAGCTATGACCATCCCGAAGACTGGCATCATCAAGATGACCAAGAGGATACCCCGATTCTGCTTTAAGCTCTCTCTAAAGTTTGAGGACTCGTCCATTTCCAATAATGCTCCTGAATATAACTAGATAAAGAATGCTTAAATAAAAATAGATTTTTTAATCGTTGATTCACTGAGTCTTCCCGACAACTCTCGTCGATTGGGTGTAGACGTTAATGGTCACCCTATCTATGTAGTGGGTTCCTCGGGGGAACCAGAACCGACGCGCGCGCGGGGTGCTGTAGGAGGTACCTCGAACGCCACTTCCCGATAGTAACCTCGTCGGACTCAAACTCTGCTCTTCACTCTATCTCGTAATACTCGTTGTCAAGAGCTTGGAAAGATTATCAGTAACGCGTGCGGGTTCTTCTTTATGTCCTCGACTTTCCTAGTGTTAATGTAGGTTGGGGATCACATCATTTTATATGGGTCTTCATTCAGGTTTGTCATATGCCTGCTGTTTTTCTCCCTATGCTTGAAGGTGGTCATGTAGACGACTTGCCTGAAGGCTCCCCGTATACCTTCGATCTCTTTCATAACTACTTCGATCTCTACTCATCTAGCTTAATTAGAATCTTGCGTTTTCACCCAAACAGTTTTTCCTGATGGCAGGAATGATTATTGATATGTCGAAGAAGGTTTGTGCCGAGTGTGGCAAGGTCCTAGATCCCAACGAGATTAGGATCAACGAACGCCGATTTCGTTTGGGCACGAGTAGGAAAAGATATTTATGCCTGAGTTGTAGGCAGAAAGAGTATGACCGGTACACGAACTCGATCAAAAAGTTGATAGAGAAAAACGAGAAGTTTGTGAGGCTTATCCAGATGGTCTTAGGGCCTTTGTATCTCTCTTTCAGGTTTCGCACGCGCGATCGGTTCTTGTAGGGTCATCTCAAACCTCCTAAGCCTGTTCCTAAGAGTAACCTTCGTCGTACCGGCCACAGCCACTGCGACGTCCTTCTAGATCCTCTTGTCGTTGTTCTCAATGCAAGCCATTTAGAAGGCTACCTCCACGATCCCATGGGGGTTCTTGCCCGACAGGCTGTTCCTCTCCTGTGCCTTCCTCAGTATCTTGATGGACACACGCTCGATTCAGAGCCTTATTTCAATGGAAAGCTACAACCACCTATGGCTCGGAATAACTGCGCTCGACTTGACACTGAGTACAATCGATGCCATGAACCTCCCAAAAAGTAGAAAAGCGCGCGTGTTCTATTTCTTTCCTCTCATTAAAGGTGTGAAGGAAGCTAATGAGGCGTACGAAACAGCCTTGATGAGATCTCTTTCAGATATGATGCCGACCATTCTATCCCCGTCCAACACCAACATTTGTGATATTTGGTGCTCCCTCATCGTTCTCATGGCTGAGAGTATCCCGACATCTTTACTCGTGGTGATGACTGGGGAGGTCATTATGTCTCTGATCTTGGTCCCGCACGGATCCTTGCATTCGGAGACGACCCTTTTGATCATGTCCCTTTTCGTGACAATGCCGACCGGTTTCCCGTCCTCTAAAACGATCAAGGATCCTATCCCCTTGTCAGTCATCAACATGGCCGAGTCCCTGATGTTGATTTCCTCATCCACTGTTATCACTGGGCTGCTCATGGCATCGCCGACGTTAGATGGAAACTTCATCATGGCGAACACCTCGGTTCATTATGAAAAAGACTTTGGGTTTGCCTCAAGGAGAGTCGTGGTGGCTGCTACCCCGTCTATCGACCTTAGCTTGTTGAAGATAAAATTATCAAGGCTGTCCATAGAAGGCAACTCTACTTTGATTACGAGATCATATTCACCGTAAGTTAAAACGATCTCTTTTACTTCGGAGAAGCCCTTTACATTGTTATATACTTCTTTGTCTTTGGCCGGAAAAACCCTTACCAAAGTGTAACTGGTTATCATGCCATCAATTATTAACTCATCAACCTAGATTATTGTTTCGGTTGTTTAGTCTAGAAGGAATTAAAGGAAAAAATTAGTGACGCATTAGGGATTTTAATTTGTTTTATGAAATGCCAAGACGACTTGATGGAGCCCTAACTCGTCAAGAGCGGCGTAAGTAGCATTAGCATCCACATTCACGGCGGCCTCAAACAGCGCCATTAAGCCGGTGGGAGTTGTTAGTTGATCCTGTCTCCAGAGATAGATTATTTTTTTCGCTAGCTCAGTGGATATGACGTTCTTCCCCTGCGTCCCCAATACTATTTCTATCAACTTCTTAGAGAGTTCTCCGCGGAGGGACGAGGGTATGCCTTCAACAACCTTTTCCATCTTTTTCACTGATACCACATAGTACGTTTTTTTATTAATGGTAATTTGTTTTTAAAACGGGAAAAATAATCGGTGTAATTAAAAAATCTTAAAATTTTGTGTAGAAATAAAAAGAAAATATATTTAAAAAAAATATTGTTGTTTAAATATGGTAAATAATAA
Source organism: uncultured Candidatus Bathyarchaeia archaeon (assembly GCA_964650675.1). GTDB lineage: Archaea > Thermoproteota > Bathyarchaeia > TCS64 > TCS64 > UBA8941. Next base: position 2,419 of record CAZYUK010000004.1, on the reverse strand, counting down.
TAACTATAATTGGCTATATTAATATAATAATGTTAAAATTATGGTGCATTGAAAATGTCTTCATTTTGGATATGATTCTCTTCATTTTTTATTATATTTTCTTCAATTTATATGGCAAAATTTTTAAATAAATTATATACTTCTTAAATTGATAGTAATGTCCTTGGATATCCTCGACATGAAAATAATTCAACATCTCACAGATGATGCGAAGACGACCTATCGTGAAATGGCCGAAGATACAGGAGTTAGCGAAGCCACCATTAAAAATCGTATTGATCGTTTAATCGAGACGGGGGTCATTAAAAAATTCACGGTCATGCTTGATTATCATAAGCTGGGCAGAGCCATTAAATCATTCATCGGGTTGAAGGTGCAGCCGACGAAGATACAGGCTATAGTTGAGCACATAAGCGCACATCCTGACGTCCATGTCCTTTACAGGACCAGCGGGGACGTGGACCTATTGTTCGAGGTAATATTCGAGAAGATGGAGGATCTGAACAAATTCCTTGAGAGCGAGATGGCCCTCGACGGCATATTGGGCACGGTGGTCACCATCGTCATAGGCCCCTACAAGCGTTGTCCTTGGACGGGCCTCTAGCGCCAGGTGTCGAGTTTCGGCTCCATGGTTATGAATACGGTCAATCCCTCGACCTTTGTGCGATGCTCCTCGATCTCCACCTTAAACATAGTTTCGAGGTAGCCTCTTAGATAGGTTGATGGCACCGCTGAAGATTCCACTTTTATTTCGTTGCCCACCTTAGAAAATATGCCCCAACCCAGGTTCTCCAGCTCCTTTAGCACAATCAGCCAGTTAGACTGTTTTGTGAGGTTAATGTCCCTAAATTCAGGTTTCATAACCTTTCTCTTCATCGCGGTGAGTTGCCCAGCCCTGTAGGTCTCAGTCTCTGTTAGGAGCTCAAAAATATCGAGAAGCATGCCCCTATCCATAATCAAAATCCTGTTATTTCCTATGCGGTAAATATCTGGTAACCAATCATGCATGGATAGTTTCTTGAAGAATATCATAGCTTTTTGTACTGCTTCTTCTTTATTTTTTATGAATCTAGTTCTTTCCAGGAATTCCAAGAAATTGTAAGTATCGTCGTCGAGGTTTATTTCTAACTTCTTCATTCTCTCTCTTCAAGAAAATTCCCTACATCGCTTAAGGTTTACTAATCGAGTCTGTATCGCACGCGCCGGTAATCGGCAGGTAAAAAAGACCTATCGTCTCCACTATTAAAGGTGCATTAATTGTCGAATGAGGTATGTCGGGCTGTCTACTTCAAGGAGCCAGGTGCCGTCAATACTGATGAGACCCTGAGGCTCGCCAAGAAGAGGGCAGACGAGCTGGGCATAAGGAACGCAGTCGTAGCCTCCTACAGCGGCGTAACGGGCGTGAAGGCGTCCCAGGTCTTCAAGGGCTACAATCTCATCGTCGTCGCCGGTATGGTCGGCTTCATTGAGCCGAATCAGGATAGACTCCTCCCAGAGAACAGGAGGATCATAGAGGAGGGCGGCGGAAAGATCCTGAGGGCCTGTCACGCCTTCGGCGGCCTCGGCCGCGCCGTGAACAGGAAGTTCGGCGCCATCCAGGTCGACGAGGTCATCGCAAGCGTCCTCAGGCTATTCGGGGCGGGCGTGAAGGTCGCCTGCGAGGTAGCCTGCATGGCGGCAGACGCCGGCTACTTCAGGACTGATGAGGATTGCGTCGCCATAGGCGGGACTGGGGGAGGCGCGGACTCCGCCATCGTGCTCCTACCCAGCAACACCCACAGGTTCTTCGACATGAGGGTCAGGGAGATCATCTGCAAGCCCAGGCAGTGGGAGAAGAAGCAGTAGCCAGTAAGACGCGGTATCTTCCCACCATTTCTCGCCTTGGGGAAGACATTTTATCCAGCGACATCATCGAGCTATTCTAGTGACATTGATGAGCGGCGAATGGTTCCATGAGCCCGAGCGGCGTTCGTCCCGGAACTGGTATCCGGCGATCATGGTCATCCTCATCATCCTGAATGTCGGCGTCCTGGGCTACATCTGGCTCGACTACTCCCAGAGGACCTCGGGGTTTAACAGCCAATTTATTGTCCTTAATAGCGAAATCACCTCCCTCAAGGCTCAGCTGGCGACGGCGACCAACGAGATCGCCTCCCTCATGAGGGAGATCGGCTCTCAGCCGGGAGGCATCTACACTGTCTCGAACGCCCAGCTCAACCAGATCTATAACCAGACCAGGGAGAGCGTCGTGCTGATCGTCGTCACGATCCCCAGCGGCAAGGCTCAGGGGAGCGGCTTCGTCTATGACAGGCAGGGGAGGATCATCACCAACAACCATGTCGTCGAGGGGGCTTCCCAGATAACAGTGACGTTCATCGACGGCACAGTCTCCGTGGCGTCCGTCGTCGGCAGGGACCCC
>CAZYUK010000003.1:0-27654 GCA_964650675.1 uncultured Candidatus Bathyarchaeia archaeon | reverse complement strand
GTGTAGTCGTCGCCGTGATTTTGTGTTTTATGGTTCCTTTTTTGAATCGGCGGCTTATTCTGGCTCTCTAGGCGGCGACTACCGGAGGTGGTGGTCGTCGAGTCGCGTAGGCGGGTTTTATGACCGATGCCGTCCTGAACGAGGGTGGTGGCCTCGGTTATCGGAATTGTAGCATTCCAGTCAGCCTATCAAAGAGCGCGCGATGGGTCTGGGGCTCCGATGACCTGTTGAACACGCTTCGAGGCTTTAAAGACGAATAGGCCGACGATGCCCCCTGAGGCGAGGGCGAGCAGCCACATGAATCCGATGATGTAGGGGGATAGGCTCTGGAGTAACAGCGCCCATAGGACCAATACGTTGCTGGAGGCCGATAGGGCGGCGGTGATCGTCACCTGAGCCTGGGATGTCTTGCTCGGTGAGCTCATGACCACGTCTATGATGACGCCCTCGGCCAGGGCGATCGGCAGAACCTGGACGCCGTGAAAGCTGAATAGGAAGAGCTCGACGATGCCCTTCACGGCCCCGGCGAAAGTCGCCGAGCCGGTCCTCCCTGTCAGGAGCCTGACCAGCAGGAGCCATAGGACATGGATGCCGGAGAGGATCTGCCCGGTGCCGAACGGCAGAATGGGTATGGCCTTCAGGGCGTTTCCTAGATAACCTATGGGGACGCTCATCGCTCCTCCTGCGGCGCTGAGGATGATTATCAGGGCCACGTCCCTTGTATCGTGCATCCTGGGCTTGATGCTTGTATAGGCTATTTAAGATGTCCGTGTGAATGATTTCCAAATGATTGATATTGATTGAAATAGAAATGGTATATGATTGCTATGAAGGGTCTTGCCGGGGAAGATAGGGGTGCTTCGATTAGCCGTACCGGGCTGTTAACTGAGGAGCAATTGAGGGTTCTTGGCTTTAGACTCGACGGGCTGAAGCAGGATGAGATCGCGGTGAGGTTGGGTACGACGCGGCAAAACGTCTCCCTGGTCGAGGGGCGCGCGCGGAGGAACCTGGAGAGGGCGGAGGCTACTTTGAAGGCGTATAGGAGACTCCGGATGGCTGCGACCGTCGAGCTCAAACTGAACACTCACCTCGTTGATGTCCCGAGGATGCTGATCGACGCCGCCGACGCCGCCGGGGTGAAGATAACCATCGACTTCGCCCTAGTCTATAAGGAGCTTCATGATGAGGCCGGGGGTTCGATCAGGGGGACGAGGGTGGTGAAGCCCATCCTTCTGCACGTCTTGAAGGACGGAAAGATCGATGTAGAACCCAGGTAAACCCTGGGACGACATGAACGATACAGTAAAATACCGTGATTATTCCATTTCCTTGATTCACATGGTCAAGGCACTGGTTTTGTACCATTCGCAGCAGTATGGGAACACAGGCAGGATGGCTGAGGCCGTCGCCGAGGGGTTGAGGGCCGGGGGATGCGATGTTACCCTCCACAACGCGAACGAGGGGCGGTTCCCTATAGAGGATTTCCCACAGTACCAGCTCGTCGCCTTCGGGACCCCAGACTACTTCAGCTACATCGCTGGGACCCTGAAGACCTTCATGGATGACTGGTACATCAACCGGAACAGGGAAGGCTTCACCGGGAAGAAGTACGTCGTCTTCTACAGCCACGGGGGAGGCGGAAGGGTCAGGGACTCTCTCAGCCTGTTCAGCCGCGTCGGTGACCAGGTGGGTAAGCCAGTTGAGTCACATGGGTCGCCAAACGAAGAAGTGTTGAAGGATTGTAGGAATCTCGGAGGCTTGTTGGCGAGGTCGGTCAAATAGCTTCATTCGTGATGTCGGGTTCGTTGGTTAGTGAATCATCTGAATCTCGCGCGAAATCTCACTAGTCTCGTCAATTCCTAGATGATATTGAACTATCCTCATCACCAATAACATCTAAGGGAGCAAACTGTCGGTTTCCCTTCTTTCTCTTCACACTGGTCTGCCTGCTTCATTCTTCTCTTCTCCCCCTCCTCAGAGATTGCCATGGCTAAGAGCAGATGGGGGGGCTTCCCACAATTAACCAATTCTCTTTTAAGTTAGAAAAATCTAAATCAACATAGGAGAAGCCAATTTGAGCTTGCCGCTTGACCCTCGGATACACAGGTGGCTGCTAACTTTAGGTATAATGGGCGTTGTGTTAATGCAGCTAATGATTATAGCTAATACATCCACAACGGTAGTGTACTGGGATAGCCCTGATGGAGGAGGCTCAAAGATTTTGGACACAGCGATCTTGGTTCCCTTCTGGGTCTACCCTCTTCAATGCCTGAGCGCAATCACCTTCATCCTAGGCTTAGTACTTTACATCAAGTATTGGTACTTAACACGTGTTTAGATACAAACTCTCCCCTGATTTTAGTGGCGGTTCAACGCCTTTGTCAGCCACTGCTACCGTATCCAACAGACATGGACGCGGAGGGGAACCTTGGACTGGTACATACGCTCCTAGGGGAAGGGGACCAGCCGTCATGGCCCCAGGTGGGCCCCATGCTTCGCATCATTCCCCTCGGCCTACGAAGCCCCATGCCCGAGGGTTAGGAAAAATTTTTCAAGGAATTCCATACGAATTTCTTGTACCCTTCTCTTATTTTCTCGATCCGCTCCAGGGGCCAGGATTCGTCCTATCCCAGCCCAAGGTCCTCGTCCACGATCACCAGATGAATCTCTGTCTTCAAGGGCTTCCCCTCGATGATCGTGAAGACGTTGCACGCCCTTTCTTTGGTCCTGCAGTCGTGGCACTTCCCATCGACGACGCACAGCGGCCTTTGCTTCTTTTCACCATTCAGGGAAGCCCTTATCATCAGGTGGCTTGGGGCGATCACCTTCCGCAGACGGTAGAACGCCTCATCGATGTCCTTGACTATCTTGTTCCTACCGACGACCATTATCGACACGGAATGGCCCCAGAACATCCCCGCGACCCTGTTACCCATCCCGTCCACATTCAGGAGTCTCCCGTCCTGTGTGACTACGTTCGTCCCGGTCAGGAAGACGTCGCAGACGGTAGCCTCCACCGCGGGCTTAAACGTCAGCTGCTCCCAATCGTCGCCGTACATAGATCGAAAGTTGAAGCCATCCAGCATCTTGACCCCCCGCTTTTCAAGCTCCTCCTTGATTCCTAATTGCCTCAAAGTCGTGGAGTCCCCTATTCCCACGACTAATCCTTCGGGGATCAAACCTATGACTTTATTTTTAGCATCCTCGGAATCTTCGGCGAAAACGCCGTTAATATTCCTAGAAAGTAGAGACCTTATGGTTATCTCAATATCCTTATCCATGTCATCGACCAAAAAATACCTCTTGATCCCTTTCGAAATAAAAACATATCTTCATATTAACTTCCACCACAGTCTTAAACCACTGATACTTTTTCCCGTTCATCTAATTTATTCTATTATTTTACTTATTTTTTCTGATAATTATTCGTTTCACCTAAGTGAGCCTGAGGCTTCCTCATTAGATTCTTTCGCCGTGGGGCGCCGTTCCTGCGAGGGGCTAGATCGTCCTCGCCAATGATCCCGATAGTTCAATGACTTTATCAATGGTCGTAATAGTATTCAACAGGCATGGGCGTAGATAAAAACTTCAGCTGGGTGCATATGCTCCTGAGGGAAGAGGCCGACCGCCATGGCCTGAAGGAGGCCATGGGCGTCGCCTCATTCTCGTCCGTACAACGAGCCCTTCTGCCCGTTCAGCAGGAGAAGCTCAGGGAGTACTCGGGCCGCCGATTCGAAGAATTAATGCAGGGCGGCTCCGTCGTCAACATCGTCTTCGCATACCCCGAATACGCGGTCGACTCCATAGCAGTCGGCTCAGAGGGCCGCTACGACAAGGAGAGGTGGAACGTCTACGCCCGCGAGTACGACAGGCTAAACGAAGCCCTCAACGAGACATCGGCCAGGATCGCCTCGCAGATAGACGGCGTCGCCATACCCGCGACGACGGAGGGCCTCGCCGCGAAGATCAGCCACGTTGAGGGCTACTACCCCCTCGTCGTGTCCCATAGGGTGGCGGCAGAGCAGTCAGGCGTCGGCTGGAGGGGGAAGAACGAGCTCATCGTCAACCCCAGCTTCAGCTGCGCCATCAGGCTCGCGTCGATACTGACGACGCTGCCCATGAGGAGGACAGCCCCGACGGCGATGGGCTGCGGGGACTGCCACGCCTGCATCGACGTCTGCCCCTTCCTCAGGAACAAGGATAGTCTGCCGAACTACCGCGAGCAGTGTCGCCTCTACCTCGTCAGCCTCGGCCTCGTGAGCGACGTCTGCGGCAAATGCGTCAAGGCCTGCTACAGGGAGAGCATCCACAGGGACCAGTTCAGACTCTAGGAGAGAGGAAGAGAAGGACTACGGTCTCCTGTCGACCTCCACCCTGCCGTCCTTCATGACCACCTTGATCCTGCCGTGATCCTGCAGTACCCTGATGTCTCTGAGCGGGTCACCGTCGACCACCAGGAGGTCCGCGATCTTTCCCTTCTCAAGCGTGCCCAGCTCGTCCAGCCTGCCGAGGGCCTTAGCCGCGTTCCTGGTCGCGGTCAGGATGGCGTCCATCGGGCTCATTCCGAGCTGCCTGACGTTCGCCTCGAGCTCGTACACGTTCCTCCCGGGCGGCAGGATGGGGCCGCAGTCTGTCCCCATGGCGATGTTGACCCCCGCCTCGTACGCCTTCCTGTGTGACTCTATGCCGACCTCCTCGAATGGGCGGCCGCCGAGCTTCTTCGGCAGGTAGGCGGACTTCCGGTGCAGGACCTCCTCCTCGTAGATGTGGAGGCCGTCCGTCAGCGTTATGCTGAGGTCCTTCCTCAGAATCTGCTCTATGACCCCCTCGTCCAGCTCGGTGGCGTGCTCCAGGGTGTCTATCCCGGCCTCGGCGGCGTTCCTGCAGCCGATGATGCCCTCCGAATGGCTGGCAACCCTCGCCCCCACCGCGTGCGCCTCCTCCACGATCACCCTCAGCTCCTCCACCGTGTAGTTCGGGTAGCCTGGCTGGTTCAGCATCGAGCCCGCCATGCCCCCTGTGGTCGTGGTCTTGATCCAGTCCACGGCCTCTCGTAGGCAGAGGCGGGTCTGCTTCCTCACCTCGTGGACGCCGTCGGCCGTCATCTCAGGCGTCCTCAGGAATATGGGCCTTATCACGTCGAGGTGGCCGGCCGTCGGGGCGACGACCCCCGCCGTGACGAGCCTGCTCCCTCTCACCATGCCGCGCTCAATGGCTGTCTTCACCACGACCATGTCCCTGCCTGAGTAGTCGGCGAAGGGGTAGACCAGGTCTCGGGCCGTGGTGAAGCCGGCCTCGAGCATCTCCCTCAGGTGCTTCACCGCGTACATGATGTTCATTGAGTGGGGAACCATGAACCTCTGGAGTGGGTTCGCCTCACCTATCGCCTGGAAGACGTGGACGTGGAGGTCCATCAGCCCAGGCATTACTGTCCTCCCCTTCGCGTCGATTACCTCAGCCCCCTTTGGGATGTCGACATCCTTCGCCGTCCCGACATCCATTATCCTCGAGCCCTGGACGAGGACGACGACTTCCCTTAGGGGAGGCGCGCCGGTGCAGTCGATCAGCGTGCCACCCTTAACAGCGATGAACTCTGACATTCAGGTCGGAATAGGATCGGCGCCACGGCAATATCTCATTATTGAGGACGGGGGCTCAAAGCCTCTCCTCGACGAACCTGTTCCTCAGCACGCCTATGCCGTCCACCTCCGCCTCGACCACGTCTCCCGGCTCAACGGGGACAGCCTCGGGGCAGCCTGTGCTGATGACATCACCTGTTTGAAGCGTCATCACCTCAGAGACAGCCGAGACGAAGTGGGAGATGGGGTAGATCATCTCAGTCGTGCTGACCCTGACCCGCTCCACGCCGTTGACCCTCAGCCTGAGCAGGATGTCCTGCACATCCTCGACCTGGTCCCTCAGCGTGACGCACGGGCCGATCGAGGCGAACGTGTCGTAGCTCTTCGCCCTTATCGCCGAGGCGGGAGTCCTCTCCCTGTAGGTGGCTATGTCGGTGACGTCGTTGAAGACCGTGTAGCCGGCGACGTGCTCCATCGCCTCCTCCTGGGCGATGTAGCGGCCGGGCCTCCCCACGACGAGGGCCAGCTCGACCTCGGTCGCCACCTGCCTGGCCTTCCTGGGGATCACTATGTCGTCCCCCGGCCCGACGATGGCTGTGGGGGGCTTGAGGACGAAGATGAACTCGGGCACGCGCCCCTCCTTGACGTAGCTGCCCCAAGAGGGGCCGCAGATCATAGCCTTCGGCGGACGAGGCAGCGGCGCCCTCAGCCTCACCTCCTCGGGGTCCAGGCTGAAGCGCCTCAGCAGGCGCGGGTCGCTGAATACGAAATCGACGACCTCCTCGACGACGGCGGCGGCCCCCTCATCTCCGAGGAACTTGATCATGTCGCCGAAACATGACCGCGTCGCGACCGATTCCTTCATCCGTCGCGCCCTGCAGAAGCTACTGTACGCCCTGCTGAGGTCGATGACGCCGCCGGCGAGGCAGCCGACCCCCTCCTCCCCCCTCAACTCGAATGTGACGAGCTTCAACTCTTACGCCTACCCCGTGCAGTTCATCCCGGCTCAGAGCCTAGAAGGTGACCACCCTGTCGCTGTCCTTCACCCAGCCGGTCAGGATCATCATCGTGCCGCGCCTGACGCCCTCGACGAGCTCCGCTTCGGACATGCCCCTGGACTTCATGCATGTTCCGCACGTCCTGACCTCGACCCCCTTCGCCGCGAGCTCCGAGAGCATCCTCTCCAGGTTGTAGTAGCCCTCAGGCGTGGCCTGCCCCCTCTTCGCGGCGGCGACGGCGTCCCCCATCAGGAAGACCCTCACCTCCATCCCTACCTCCGCCGAGGCGGAGGCGCCCGCCAGCCTCAGCGCGTTCCAAGTCCTCTCGCTCCCGTAGGGCGCATCGTTGACTATGACTGTGAGCTTCAAGGCCTGCACGGTGATGAAGATGCACCGGTCACGATAAAACAGTTGCCGGCGGCGATGCTACTTCCTCGCGACGACGAGGGTTATCGTCTCGTCGTTCCTCAAGGGGGCCCCGCCGTGCTCCTCCTCCCAGAGCTTGAGCTCGGCGACGCCCCTCTCGAGCCCCTGCCGGGTGATGGGGCGGAACATGCTCCATAGCCTCTTCTCGGCGACCTCTATGAGATCCCCCGCGGTCTGGTACCTCTCCATGTTGTATGGCAGGACCTCGGTCGAGCCGAATCCGGCCTCCCTGAAGTAGGTCCTGAACTCCTCGTCCGAGGGGTACACCCTGAGCTGGTTGGGCAGAATCTCGGGGAAATACCTGAAGACAGCCTTGCCCCTCAGCTGGTCGTGGCTTATCGTGCGGACGATCATGCAGCCGCCCGCCCTCAGCACCCTGGCGCAATCATCCGCCGCCTCCTGCCTACCCACGACGTGGTGCCATACCTGGCTCGCGTAGATGAGGTCCAGGACGCCGGACCTGACGGGGATCTTCTCCGCCACAGCCCTCAGGACGGGGAAGTCGGGCGCCTTCTCCCTCGCCTTCCCCAGCATGTCAGGGACCGGGTCGAAGCCGAACACCGCCGAGGACGACCGCTCCATTATGCCCAGGCCGTAGATGCCGGTGCCGCAGCCTAGGTCCATCACCAGCGACCCCTCGGAGAGCCCTGCGAGCCTCTCCGCCTCCTCGGCCCAGAACTCGACGTTCTCGGCCGAGCGGCCGCGGTCGTAGATGCCGGATATCCTGGCGAACTCCCTGCTGGACTCTGCGGCCATGTGGTAGAATGCGGGGGGCAGTGGATAAAAATGCGGCGCCGAACCCTTTTAACCAAGGGAGGATAGATGGAGGCGGGTTCAAACCTTGTCGGACCAGGGCGTTAAGGGGGTGATAACCTGGCTCTACTACAGCGACCTCCCCAGGGCGATGAGGTTCTACGAGGAGGTGATGGGCTTCGAGTTGGCCGTCGACCAAGGCTGGTCCAAGATATACAGGATACGGGAGGGCGCCTACCTGGGGCTCGTCGACGAGTCCAGAGGCTACCACAGGGCGAGCGAGGCGAAGCCCGTCATCGTCTGCCTCAACGTCACAGACGCCGACGCCTGGTACAGGAGGCTCATGGAGAGCAGCGTCGAGGTCGAGAGCCAGCCCAGGGAGTCCGAGAGGCTGAGGATAAAGGTCTTCATGCTCAGGGACCCCGAGGGCTACGTCATCGAGGTCCAGCAGAGCCTACCGGGTGCCCTGAGCATCTAGCCGACATCCAAACATTAATATTCGAATCTAATAGTCTCCTGTTGTCGGGCCGCCGTAGCTTAGTCCGGTTGAGCGTCTGGCTGTTAACCAGTTGGTCTACGGTTCGAGTCCGTACGGCGGCGCCACCACACAAGATTCCCCTGAGCCTGAAACAAACGTTTATACGCCTAGATTTCCGTACCCTGTACTCATAGTCTGGTGAAAACGGCTCAGGAGCATGTGAAGGGTGGAACATGGACCTTCTATCACTCGCCCTCTCAGTCGGACTCCTATCCATGCTCGTCGTCGCCTACCTGATATGGTCGATCCTTAGGGAGCCGAAGGGCACCCCAGAGATGGTCGGCGTCGCCGACGCCATCGAGGAGGGCGCGAAGGCATTCATCAAGCGCCAGTACAGGACCATCGCCGTCGTGAGCGCCCTGGCGATGATCCCCATCGGCTTCTACTACAGGGACCCACGCGTCGTCGTCTCCTTCGCCGCCGGGGTCGCCCTCAGCATGCTCGCCGCCTACGTCGGCATGAGGGTCGCCGTCAAGGCTAACGTGAGGACGGCGAACGCGGTCAGGACCTCGGCCGCAAGGGCCTTCATGATAGCCTTCAGGGGCGGCGGAGTCATGGGTCTCCTCGTCACCGGGCTAAGCCTCATCGGCGTCAGCTCCCTCCTGTGGCTCTTCGGAGACCCAAACGTCATCATCGGCTTCGGCTTCGGCGCCAGCCTCGCCGCCCTCTTCGCCCAGCTCGGCGGGGGCATCTTCACCAAGGCCGCGGACATAGGCGCCGACCTCGTCGGGAAGATAGAGCACAGGATACCCGAGGACGACCCGCGTAACCCGGCCGTGATAGCGGACCAGGTCGGCGACAACGTCGGCGACTGCGCGGGCAGGGGCTCAGACCTATTCGAGTCGATAAGCGACGACTACATCACCGCGATGCTCCTCGGCTCCATCATCCTGAGCCCCATGGGAGTCGGCGCCCAGGTCTTCCCGCTGATGCTCGGCGCCGTCGGCATCCTCGCCACCGTGGTCGGCATATTCGTCACCAGGCAATGGGGCAGGCTGAAGCCCCTGATGTCCTTCAACGTCGGCCTCATAGTGACCGCTGCCCTCTGCGTCGTGGGCGCATACGCCTCCTCGGTCTACGTCCTCGACGATCTGGGGGTCTTCTACGCGGTGGTCAGCGGCCTCGTCGCCAGCCTCGCCGTCGGCCTCGTAGTCCAGTACTACATGGACATCAACGGGACGCCGATAAGGAAGGTCGCCGAGTCCTCCAGGTACGGCTCCGCCCTCAACATCATCACTGGCCTCGGCTACGCCCTCCAGAGCCCGTTCCTGCCATACGTCTTCGTCCTCGTCACCATCATCTTCGCCTACTACGTCACGGGCGGCTCCCTGTACGGTATAGTGGGGGCCAACCTGGGGACGGACCTCGCCATAGGCATCATCATGTCGAGCGACGCCTTCGGCCCCATAAGCGACAACGCCTCGGGCATAGCCGAGATGGCGGGCGTGAAAACTAACATGGACGCCCTCGATGAGCTCGACGCGATGGGGAACACCACGAAGGCCTTCACCAAGGCGTTCGCCACCGCCAGCGGCACCTTCTCGACCCTCGTCATATTCACCACCTACAGCCAGATGGTAGGCCTCTCCTCCGTGCAGCTCGGCTTCGCGAGCCCCATCATAATCATCGGCCTCCTCATAGGCGGAGCCTTCCCCTTCCTCTTCTCCTCCCTGGCGGTCGGAGCCACGGCGAAGTCCGCGTACAAGATCGTAGACGAGGTCAGGAGGCAGTTCAAGGAGAGGCCCGGCATACTGGAGGGGAAGGAGAAGCCCGACTACGCCACCTGCGTCGACATAGCTACGAGGGACGCCCTGATCCAGATGGTGGCGCCCGGGCTGCTCGCCGTCGCCGCCCCTGTGGCTGTCGGCCTCCTCCTCGGCAAGTATTCCCTGGGGGCGATGCTCCTCGGCGGTCTGACTACCTCCGCCCTCCTCAGCCCCTTCTTCACATTCGGGGGAGGCATCTGGGACAACGCCAAGAAGCGGATCGAGAGGGATTTTTGGATGAAGGGGACGCCGACGCATGCTGCGGCCGTCACCGGCGACACCGTCGGGGACCCGCTGAAGGACGTGGCCGGGCCGAGCCTCAACATCTTCATGAAGCTGACGAACATGACGGCGCTCCTCATAGTGCCCTTCCTGCTATCCCTCTAGGCGCCTCGTGCGAATTCTTTTATCCCGCGCCCCCCCGATCGAGGGGAGCCGGTCTTGCTCGACGCCGTCCTCCTCCTCAAGCTGGGCCTGGCCCCCGCGCTCATCATCGCGGCGAGCCTCGCCGGGAACCGCTGGGGCCACACGGTGAGCGGGTGGATCGTCGGGTTACCCCTGACCTCGGCGCCCGTCATACTCATACTGGCCCTTGAGCAGGGCGGGGAGTTCGCGGCCTCTTCGGCGCAGGGCGCACTCATGGGGATCGTCTCCCTGTCGGCCTTCTCCCTGACCTTCAGCCTGCTCGCACTCGGGGCGGGGCGCGGCTGGCTCCCACCGATGGTCGTGGGGTGGGGCGTGTTTCTCGCCTCCTCGCTCATCCTAGAATACGCATCCTAGCCCCTCCTCCCGTCATTCGCTGGCGTGGTTGGTTGGCTGCTCCTCGTGGCGTGGCTGCTGCCGAAGCCGAAGACCCAGGCATCCCCGGCGGCATCGACGGGCACCGACATGCTGATCCGCGTGATGGCGGCCGAGTCACTCATCTTCGCCGTGACGGAGTTCGCCCCGAGCCTAGGCCCCCGCCTCAGCGGCCTGATCACGCCGTTCCCCATCTACACAAGCGTCCTCGCCGCCTCCATTCACATGAGGCAGGGCGCGGCCCAATCCGCTGAGTTCGTCCACGGAGCCACCGTAAGCTTGTTCACGCCTGCCGTCTTCTGGTTCATAGTCGGCTCGACCATCGCGGCCTGGGGCGTCGGCTTCGCATACGCCATCGCGATCTGCGCATCCCTCCTCTTGCACTGGCTCCTGCTGAAGGTTCTGAGGAGAGGTTCGCCTACTTGAGCCCCTTGAAGTGCTCCCACCCGCCGAAGGCGACCGGCTTCTCGACACCATCCTCCAGATAGGTTATCTTCCTCCCGGCTACGACCCTGCCGATCTCGATCAGCCTGGAGCCGGCGCCCTCAACGGCCCTCCTAGCCGCACCGATCCCGTCCGGCCTCATGGTGAACACGAGCTCGTACTCCTCTCCCCCGTACAGCGCGAGGTCCGCGGCGCTGAGGCCGTGGATTCGCGCGAACTCACGCGCCTCCTCCGCGACGGGGACGTGCTCGACCACGTATCCGAGGCCGCTGCTCCTGGACATGTCGTGGAGGCTGATGGCGAGGCCGTCGCTCGAGTCCATCGAGGAGGTCGCCGCCCCCGACGCCGCGAGGGCCACTCCGGCTTCGACCATTGCTTTCGGCATGTAGACCGAGTCCACGAGGGGCTTGCGGAGCCGTGCAGGCGCCTCGAGCCCCTCGATGAGCACCTTGAAGGCGGCGGCCGTCTTCCCGAAGGCCCCTGTGGTGGCGAGTATGTCTCCCGGCCTCGCGCCACCACGCCTCAGGAGGAGCCTCTCCTCCGCGAGGCCGTACGCCATCCCGGTGATGACGATGTCGCATGCCTCGCCTGTGTCGCCGCCGATGAAGTATGCGCCGTACTCCCTGGCGCCCGAGTCGAAGCCCCTGGCCATCTCCTCCGCCGCTTCGACGGGGAGGTCGCCGGGGGCGCCCAGGGCGGCCAGAAACGCCTGAGGCCTGACCCCCTTCGAGCCCAGGTCGCTGAAGTTCATCACCACCGCCTTCCTCGCGGCCTGGAAATAGGTCATGCCAGTCGGGACATCGGTCTTCCAGACCAACATATCCGTCTTGAGGACCGCCGCCCTGCCGTCTCCCAGGCTCACGGCGGAGGCGTCGTCCCAGAATGGAATAGGCATCCCCTTCATGGCCGTCATGTGCCTCATGAGGCGCTCTATGAGCGCGCGTTCGCCCACATCCGAGATGGTCGGCATGTTGGCCCCCAGTAAGATGGGGGATGGGACGGGGTTAAAACCTTTCAGGAACGCGGGTAAACGTCTTATACCCCGACGCTTTTTCGTATAGGATATTTGGTGAACGGGGATGCAGAAGCCTCTTGAGGATGTGAGGGTTCTCGACATGACCCACGTCTGGTTCGGCCCCTGGTGCACGATGATGCTGGCGGACATGGGGGCTGAGGTCATCAGGGTTGAACCCCCCTGGGGCGCCATAGACAGGATATCCGAGGGCATGCTCTTCGGCGGGGCCCCTTACACCTTCCACCACCTAAACCTGAACAAGAAGGACATCACCCTCAACCTGAAGTCGCCCGAGGGGAAGGAGATACTGAGGGGGCTCGTCAGGAAGTCCGACGTCCTGGTCCAGAACATGAGTGTCGGCTCCATCGAGAAGCTCGGCTTCGGGTATGAGGAGCTGAAGAAGCTCAAGCCTGACATCATCTACGCCGCCCTCAGCGGCTTCGGCCAGACCGGCCCGTACAAGAACAGGAACAGCTACGCGATGATCGCAGAGGCGATGAGCGGCCACACGAGGCTCACGGGCGACAACATAGACCCCAACGGGCCTCCGATAGAGATGGCCCAGGCATACGGCGACCTCGGCCCGGGCAGCCTCGCGTCCATGGCCATCCTGATGGCGCTGAGGTACAGGGACAAGACGGGGAAGGGGCAGATGATCGACGTCGCCCAGCTCGACTGCATGGTGGCCCTAAACACCGCCATAACTTGCTACACGCTCTCTGGAATGCTGAGCTGGGAGCTGAGAAAGAAGTACCCGACGGGCGGCGTCGGCGGCCTCTTCAAGGCGAAGGACGGCGGCTGGGTTAGGGTGGCGGCCTACTCGCCCTCGGCCATAGATAACATCAGGAGGCTGATGGGGGCCGAGGAGGTCGAGAACGACTTGGTGAAGAGCTGGGTCGCCGAGAGGACCAGGGACGAGGCGGTGCAGCAGCTCGTAGACGGGGACATAGGCGCGGCGCCCGTCTACCAGATCAACGAGACGGTGAAGGACCCCCACATCAAGGAGCGTGGCATGCTCGTCACCGTCGACCACCCGCTCGCCGGGAAGGTGACGACGGCCAACTTCCCGATAAAGTTCAGCCTGACGCCGGCGGAGATCAAGACGGCGGCCCCTCTGCTGGGCCAGGACACGAAGGAGATCCTATCTAAGCTCCTCGGATACACGGACGAGCAGATACAGGAGTTGGTGAACAAGGGCGTCATCGCCCCCGTCTAGCCGCCCACCAAATTTCTTAAGAATGGGCGCCTCCACCAATAGGACGCGTGTGCCCCGGTAGCTCAGCGGTCAGAGCGGCAGCCTCGTAAGTTGTAGGTCGCGGGTCCGAATCCCGCCCGGGGCTCCAACGACCTACAGGATGTCTTTCCTGATGACCCTTCTCGCGTAGGAGTAATTGAAAATGATATACGAGAAATATACTATCAGGTTGTTTAATACGATATACTCCTTACCTAAAAACAATAGGACAAGCATCGAAGATGCGGCTACCACCACGAAGGATAGCATGAAGACTTTTCGTGCGACCAACCAATCAGAGAGAGGAATAGTTATTTTCTTTATCTTCCATTGAGTTCTGGCGAGGTTTAGAAGAGGGAGGCACCCCACTATGAGGAAGGAGAGTAAAGTCTCTAAGTTATTATTGATATTACGTTCTGGGCTCCACTGTAGGATTATAATAGTGTAGAGGGCAATCATCCCTATCCCCGCTGCAGACGAGATGGCGAATAAACCAATGTTGCCTCTATACCTCTCCTCCTCTATTCTCAGCTGATCTGGCAGGGTGCCAAACCGTGGACACCACCCGAGGAAGTTGCCGAATAGATCGAGTACGCTCATGGTCACAGCCCCGGTATAAGCCTGGAGAAGAGCGAATGAGCCAGCTTCGAGGGCGGCAGGCTCCTCTCCTCCTCCGTGAGCTCGATCCCCCGCTCTCCGGCTTCGTTGATGAGGCGGCTCCTGCACCTGTCAGCCCACTCGCAGCCCGGGCAGTCAGGTTCCTCGTAGTGCCAGGTCTGGACGCCGTGCCTCCTTGAGAAGGTGATTATCACCCTATTCGAGTTCTGGGGGAGGACGCCGAGGAGGACGCCGTTCCTCGGGTCAACGTGCCTGACATCGACCATGTTCGCCTCCGCGGCGTGGCGGAGGGCGGCATCGACCTTACCCAGGGCGACGTTGAGGGCGTCGTAGGCGGCCTGCCTCGTCGCGTCTATCCGCCTGCCGATCTCGGCGAATGAGAGGCCGTCGCGGTGCATCTCCCAGATGTCGAGCTGCCGGCCCGTCAGGTAGGCAGAGTTCAACATAATATTCCATCAATACCAGAAATGTCAAGGATTTAAGCTTTACGTATATCTAGCTTGTTTCCAATACCTATTTTACGACCGGCCCTTTTCTTCATCTCGGTGTAAATCGTGATGAAGTACATCCTCCTGTTCACACTGACATCAGAGGGTCAGAAAACGCTGAAGGAGAAGGCCGAGAGGATCAAGGAGATCAACAAGGAGATCGAGGCCTTTGGTGTGAAGGTGCTCCGTCAGTACGCCGTCCTGGGTCATTATGACTTCGTGAACATCGTCGAGGCACCGGACAACGACATAATTTCCAAAATGAGCGTCGAGTTGGGCGGCAGGAGCACGATCAAGATACTGACAATGCCGGCGATCACCGTGGGGCAGACACACCCAAGAGCAGAAATATATTCAAAAGAATTCAAAGAGGGCGTTATTCTATCCTATGAATACGCGAGACATTTAATAGAAAGTGCCGAGATTCTACGAGATCAAGGAAAACATAGCCCAGCTAAGTTTTTGGCTCTCCATGCCACTGAAGAACTTGGCAAAGCGGCAATGCTCCTCGACGAGATTACACGAGAAAAACCTTGGATAACTGAAGAAAGATGGAACGATAAATATTATAGCCATAAACATAAATTTCGAAGAGTAAATTTGGCTATTCAAAAAAATGTAGTTGAAAGAGTTGAAGATGAAATAACCATTTCATGGGAGGACTCTAAGCCCACTAAAAAAGTTATTTCTGAAGGAGAACTAATGAAAAGATATGCCGAAGATGACTTAGAAAAGAAGTATAGAAGTTTATATGTTGATCATGGGTTAGTGGGAGGATTACGACGGTGGACTTCACCACTAACCTTGGTCGGATTTGATGCAGACTCGAATATTGAGATTGACTTTGCTATTGGTTGTTGTAAGGCAATTAAGAAAGAAGCAGAAAAACAGGGAATTACGCTAGAACTGGCCTAATTATAGTAACACATACGCGTGAAAAATCTTTTTTCTCTAACTAGATACAACCTTAGAGAATCATTTTCGAGAAAAGAACTGGATTTGATAGCTGCTCTCGTTCAGGATGCCTAGGCGATCCATTGTCTGCCTGAGGGTGGCCGCGTTTCCCTCGCTTAGCTCGAGGAGGGGCTTCCTTGGTTTACCCACGTTGGCGCCGACCATGTTGAGCGCCGCCTTGAGGGGAACAGGGTTGCTCTCGCTGTACATCATCCTGATGAGGGGCAGGAGCCTGTACAGGTGCTCCCTCGTCGTCAGGACGTCCTTGTAGCTCTCCCAGGGCTTGCTCAGCTCCGCGAACTCACGTGGGCAGAGGCCGCCCGTGACGTTGCTCGTCCCCTTGCCGCCCGAGGCCATCACGACGGGTATCAGCGCGTAGAAGGCGCAGTCGCAGCAGAGGACGTTGAACTCGCCGCGGGTCAGCTCCACGACCCTCATGACGCCGTATGGGTTGGGGCCGGCCTCCTTGACGGCGACGATGTTAGGGTGTTGGGCGAGCCTCGCTATCGTCTCGGGCTCCACGTTTACGCCTGCCCTCTCGGGGTTGTTGTAGATGACCAAGGGCAGGTCGACGGCGTCCGCGACGCCCTTGAAGTAGCCGTAGAGGGCACCCTGCGTCGGCTTGATGTACGGCGGCTGGACCATGAGGCCGCAGTCGACGCCCGCGTCCTTAGCGTACCTCGCGTTCTCTATGGTCTCCTTCGTCGACACGGCTGAGACGCCGCACATCACGGGTATCTTCCCGTTGGCCTCGTCGACTACCTCGTCGACGATCTTCTTCCTCTCCTCCTTCGTGAGGAGGATCGCCTCCCCGGTCGAGCCGAGGAGGAGGACGCCGTTGCTCCTGTTCTCGGCGTGGAAACGGACTAACCTGCGGAGAACCTCATAGTTGACCTCATCCGCTCCATCGAAGGGCGTCACGAGGGCGGGCCACGAGCCCTCGACGTTGTATCGCTTCAAACCGATCAGTCCGAGATAGGCGCTTATGCTAATAAGCTTCGCGAGGTGCCGGGAAACCTTGATAACCAGTATCAGCCGATCTCTGCTCCATGAAGGTTCTAGGTGTAGTCGGAGGCCCACGCAGCGCCGGTAACACAGTCAGGCTCGTGGAGGCCGTCCTCGAGGGGGCGAGGGAGGCTGGACGCGAGACCGTTCTGTTCAAGCTCGCCGAGTTAGACATCGGTCACATAGGGGACAGGGATGGGGAGGTCGCCTTCCCGGAGGACGACTTCGATAAGATGAAGCCCCACATAGAGTCCATGGGCGCCCTCGTCCTCGGCTCACCCATCTACTACGGCCAGCTCGACTCCAGGATGATGACGTTCATCAACCGCCTCTACTACTACAGCAGCTACTACAGCGAGGAGAACAGGCGAAGGCTCCCGAAAGGGGTGAGGGCAGTCAACGTCATCACATACGGCCAGGATGACCCCCACTACTACGACGATGTCCTCGAATGGGCGAAGGACATGGAGAAGGACTATGACATGAAGGGGATCAGGAGCCTAGTCGCCGAGGGGACCGGTGACAAGCCCGTCGAGTCACGGCCCAGGCTCCTGAACAGGGCGAGGGAGATCGGGCGAATGCTCTAGGTGGCCGATATGAAGGTCTTAGGCGTAGTCGGGGGCCCCCACAGGGAGGGGAACACGGTAAGGCTCGTCGAAGCCGTCCTGGAGGGCGCCAGGGAGGCGGGGCACGAGACGGTGCTCGTGAAGCTCGCCGACCTCGAGGTGCGCCACATCGAGGAGAAGGGTGGAAAGCTATACTACCCCGAGGACGACATGGCCAGGAAGCTCGGGCCGCACCTGGAGTCCATGGGCGCGCTCGTCCTCGGCACCCCGATCTACTACGACCACGTCGACAGCCGGATGAAGCAGTTCGTAGACCGCCTCCACTACTGGAGCAAGACCCACGGGGACGAGTACAGGAGGCGCTTCCCGGACGGGGTCAAGGTCGTCAACTGCATCACATGCGGCTGGGACGACCCGGAAGCCTACGACGAGGTCCTGGACTGGATGACCGAGAGGATGGAGCACTACTGGAGGATGAGGCACGTCGCGGACCTCAGGGCGGAGGGCACGGGCGGCAAGCCCGTTTCGTCGAGGAAGGATCTCCTCGAGAGGGCGCGGAGGTTAGGTAGAAGCCTCTAAGACACGAAATGCCATCGGTTCACGAGGCGCAACCTTTAGGAAGGCCTCGTCCTGACCTCGTAGCTAATCCTGGGCGCGTTCCTCATCGTGTTCCCGACGTAGCAGCGTCCAACCTCTTCTCTTAGACCCTCAAGCCGCCCATCGTCAAGCTCGGTTCCGACGTCGACTGTGATCTTGAAATCCAACGCCCTGCTCGGGTTTCCAGCGTTCTTCGTCTCAACCTCCAGCGCGAGGCTGGCTACGGCGATCTTCTGCCGCCTCAGGTAGGAGACGGCGTGGAAGGCGGAGCAGAGGCCCAGCGACACGGCCATCAGCCTCCCGGGCGACATACCCACGGGCTCACTCTTCTCGTCGATCCTGCCGGACAGGACCTCGAAGCCGTCGGCCTCCGCCCTGAACACGCCTCCATCAATCCTCGTGATCTTGACGCTCATACGAGATCAGGGGAGGTGTGGAGGAGCGGAATAAGTACATTACGGGGGGAAACGCGCTGCTCAGAGGCCTAGCCATGAATTTATCTCCCATGTAGCCATAATCTCAACCATGTCTCAAAGGAATACGACGATACTCACCGTCCTCTGCGTAGCCTCGGTCCTCTTCTCGGGGATCAACACCGCGCTGATCATAGGCAACCAGAACACCCAGCAGAGAGTCAACGAGGAGAACGCCGCGGCCCTCGTCGAGATTCAGCAGAGCCTCGACGCCATGAACGGCTCCCTGCAGGCCGGCCTGACCAAGCTACAGGGCGAGCTCGACGGCCTCGAGGGGCTATCGGACGCGCGGATATCGGCCCTCCAGGGACAGATAGAGGGGCTGAGACTGTCGCTCTCATCGAACCTCACCAGGATCAGGGACGAGCTCGGCTCCGACATCGACTCGCTGAGAGGCATCCTGGAGGAGCAAGGCAACCGGAC
Organism: uncultured Candidatus Bathyarchaeia archaeon; assembly: GCA_964650675.1. Classification (GTDB taxonomy): domain Archaea; phylum Thermoproteota; class Bathyarchaeia; order TCS64; family TCS64; genus UBA8941. The sequence goes on along the minus strand of CAZYUK010000003.1, from coordinate 8,979 downwards.
CGCGGCGAACGTCTACCAGGCCGTCTACAAGTCGGTGGTCATGGTGAGGACCACCCTCGGCCAGGGTTCAGGCTTCGTCTACGACGACGAGGGCCACATTGTGACTAACTGGCACGTGGTCGAGGGGCAGAGGAGCGCCGATGTCGAGTTCTACGACGAGTCCTGGAGCAGCGCCGTGATCGTCGGAGTCGACCCATTCTCCGACTTGGCGGTGATAACGACCTCGAGGACGCCGGCCGGCGTAGGCCCACTCGTCCTCGGCAACTCCTCGCTCTGCAGCGTCGGGCAGGAGATCGTCGCCGTGGGAGCCCCATTCGGCCTCACAGGCAGCCTCTCCTTCGGCCACATCGCCCAGCTGAACAAACGCATCGAGGACTCGGAGACCCCCATCGTCGTCGACGTCATGCAGATCGACCTCTCGATCGCTCCCGGCAGCTCAGGGGGACCGCTCCTCGACATCGACGCCAGAGTCCTCGGCATAACCTCCTACGGCGCGGGGTACGGCATCAACTTCGCCATACCATCCAGCATCATCAGCCGGGTGGCATCCTCGATAGTGGAGAAGGGCTACTACCAGCACCCGTATATAGGCATCTCATCGACGGACCTCAACCATGACTCCATCGAGGAGCTCAGGGTCCAGAACGTCTCGCCGGACCAGACGGGGATGATGATCCTGGAGGTCCTGCCAGGCCTGCCAGCCGAGGAGGCTGGGCTGCAGGCAGCCGTCACAACCGTCGTCGGCGGCCAGACGGCATACATAGCCAGGGACATAATCATAGGGGTCGACGGGCGCGCGGTCCGGTCTAGGGAGGACTGGGCCGCCTACGTCGAGGAGTACGCCTCACCAGGCCGGCAGATGACGCTGAGGCTCTGGCGCTCGGGCACCGTGGCAGAGGTGACGGTGACGCCCACGGCCCGCCCCCAGTACTCGGGCTAGAAACCACCTTTTTTCTCGAAGGCTGAACAATTACCGCCTAGGCCTCTAGGCTAAACATATATTCTGCATCTAAAATATCATGTTGGAACGCCTCGATAGCTCAGCCTGGTTAGAGCGGCAGCCTTGTAAGCTGTAGGCCGCGGGTCCGAATCCCGCCCGAGGCTCCAATCCATCGAAGCCTGGTTTGTGTTGCCCCTTTTGCCTCCTGCGCGGGTTTCTCGACACCCTTCGACGCGTCCTTCGGCGCTGAGGAACCTTTAACAGCCTTAACCCCCTTCCGACGCGCCGTGACATCCCCGGCGGGTTTAATAGATGACTTTTTTCGAGACCTGGTCTTCGCCTTCGCCCTTTTCCTCGGCTTCTCCGCCTTCTCCTTGGCCACCCTCTTCGGCTTCTCTTCCTTGGACACCTCGACAGGGGGCCTGACGACGTCTACACGCTCGGGGTGGCTCGCCTTCACATGCTTCTTCATCCCGCCCTCAGAGTTGAACCCCTTGCCGCAGACGGGGCAGAGGACGGTGACTCCCAGGAGGTCGACCTCCTTCCCCAGGTAGCGTCTCCTGAACTGGTTCGAGAGGCGCTCGGCCTCGTCGTATGTCAGCCTCTTCTCCGACCTGATCACGATGCCGACGGTTATGTTGAATGAGTGGAAGTGGTCGTTGTCCCTGACCAGGCCGACCTCCCTGACCAGGCCCTTGAACTTCAGTTCGTCGGCGACCACCTTTCTCACCTTTCCCGCGAAGGAGGATTCCTACAAACTTGAGGGGGAGTCAAAGTTTAAAAGTATGTTCATTTTAAAAGTGATGATTTCTAAAAAATTGGATAAGCATGATTTATCATAAAAATGGATTATCATTCATTTTGAATGAAATTATACGTTCTTGTTATTAGTAGAGGTGAATTCGGGGGAATGGGGGCTAGCGCCTATAGGCGCCGTACCTCATGACCGCGCGGCCGACTGCGTTGTAGTTCTCGTATGGCATGTCCTGGAACACGGTGCAGCCTGGGCCTATGATGAAGCCCCCGCCCTCGGCTGCTTCGTCTATGGCCCTCTTCACCTGCTCCTCGACCTGCGCAGGCGTCCCCTTCCTCAGCGTCCCCTCATGGTCTAGGCCGCCGACGACGCAGAACCTGTCGCCGTAGAGCCTCTTCCCCTGGCCGACGGGGGTCCAGGAGTGGGCTGCCCAGTTGATGGCGGTGACGGGGTACTTCTTGAACCATCCCTCCTCGAACAGCCTCCTGGGGTCACCCTCCGGGGTGCTGCAGATGTGCATGAGCTTGATCGGGCAGTCGACGGCTTCGAGCACCCTCTTGTCGTAGCTGAGGGCGTACTCCTCGAGCTGGGGCTTCGTCAGCTCGGGCCATATCCTCCCCCCTCCGCCGATGCCGAAGAACATGCCCGATGCGCCGGCGTCGATGCAGGCCCTGGCGAAGTCGATAGTCGTCTCGGTTATCGTCTCGAGGCCCTGCCTGAGGGCGTCCTGGTTCTCCCTCATGTCATTCAGCACCCGGTCCGGCGTGGAGACGCCGTTCATCGCCTGGATTATGGGGCTGGGGATGGTGTAGATGAAGGGCATCCTGCGTAGGTCTCGGGCGAGTATCTCGTTGCAGCGGACGAACTCCCTCAGCTCCCTATTGGGGTTGAGTACCCAGAGCCTCCCCCAGTCTTCGGGCTCCTTGACGGCGACCTCGACCGTGGGCGCCTCCTCGTCGTTGTCCTGGAACCTGAAACTGCTCCCCCACTGCATCGCCATGAAGCGGTAGTAGGGCGTCACCTTGAGCAGGTCCATGGGGTAGTCCAGCTCCCTCAGGAGGGCCATGTGTGCCTTCGCGGACTCCTCGCCGTCCCTCGTCGACTTCTCCCAGCTGTAGCCGCTCAGCCACCTGCAGGCCGGGAAGTGGCCCCATAGGGCCCAGGGGACCCTGTCAGGCACCTCCCCGCGCATCGCGGCGAGGACCCTGTCGAACCTCTCTGACTCCAATGTGTTTCGGATCATGTCTGTGGCTTCGGGTTATAAGGGGCTTGGCCCATCGGTCCGTGGCTGTTCATAACGGAAAAAATTTTTTTTTTACAAGCTTGGGCAAGGTCTAAAAGCCGCGTATCCACGTAAGGTCTTGTTCCGGTGTTAGGGGTTGAAGTACAGGAGATTCGGCGGGCTGGACTGGAGGCCCTCGGCGCTCGGCTTCGGCGCGATGAGGCTGCCAATCATCGGGGGGGACGCGAGCAGGATCGACGAGCCCCTCGCCATAAGGATGATCAGGCACGCCATAGACAACGGCGTAAACTACGTCGACTCCGCCTACGGCTACCACAGGGGCAACAGCGAGGTCGCCGTCGGCAAGGCTCTGAGAGACGGCTACAGGGAGAGGGTCAGGCTCGCCACCAAGATGCCGACATACCTCGTGAACAGCGCCGCCGACATGGACAAGTACCTCGACGAGCAGCTCGGGAAGCTGCAGACCGACCACCTCGACTTCTACCTCCTCCACGGCCTGAACAAGGACAGGTGGCCAAGGGTCAGAGACGCCGGCGTCCTCGAATGGGCGGAGAAGGTGAAGGGGGAGGGCAAGATTAGGTATCTGGGCTTCAGCTTCCACGACGACTGCAGCCTCTTCCACGAGATCCTGAAGGACTCTGAACACTTCACCCTCTGCCAGATCCAGTACAATTACATGGACGAGGAGTACCAGGCAGGCACGAAGGGACTGAAGGAGGCGGCGGCCAAAGGGCTTGCAGTCGTGATCATGGAGCCCATCAAGGGCGGCAAGCTCGCCGTAACGCCACCACAGCAGGTCCAGAGCATCTGGGACGAGGCGAAGATCAAGCGCAAGCCGGCAGAATGGGCGCTCCGCTGGGTCTGGAACCACCCCGAGGTCAGCGTCGTCCTCAGCGGGATGAGCGAGATGTACCAGGTCGAGGAGAACCTCGCCTACGCCGACAGATCAGGCCCGAACGTCATGGAGCCGTGGGAGTTGGAGCTCATATCCAGGGTCAGGGAGGCGTACAGGAAGCTCGGGTTCGTCGGCTGCACCGCCTGCAGGTACTGCATGCCATGCCCCCAGGGCGTCGAGATACCGGACATCCTCGGACTATACAACGAGTACTACATGTCGGGGCAGAGCGACGAGGTCAAGAGGAAGTACCCGGAGAAGATCAAGCCAGAGGGACGCGCCGATAAGTGTGTCGCATGCGGCAGATGCGAGGAGCAGTGCCCCCAGCACCTCCCCATACGCAGGTTCATGGCCGAGATCCCCCGCGTCTTCCCTAAGCCGCAGTGAGCCATCGTTCACCGGGAGGCCTCTGGGCCGATGGAAAGCCTAAGCTACTGAATGCACATCTTAAGAGCATGGCAAAGGCTGAGTATCCGCGGAAACACGGGGATGAGCGAGGATGAGGTTCAATCTCAGGAGCTACCACCCGATCCCTGTCAGCTACGAGCTGAGGTACGTGATGCTGAGGAAGCTGAGGGGGGGCGTGGACCCTCTCCCCGACATCGAGGGGAGGCAGGAGACCAAGGACGACGTCATAAGGGCCGTGCTGAGCAACAGCCACGTCTACCTCGTCAGCCGCGAGGGCACGGGGAAGACCCGACTCGCGGAGGCGCTCGCCAAGCTCCTGCCGCCGGTCCCGAAGATAAAGGACTGCCCCTACAACTGCGACCCGAAGTGGCCGGACGACTGGAAGTGCCCCTCATGCCGGGGCCTGAAGGATCCGGAGATAGAGTTCATCTCAGGCAAAGAAAGGTACAGCCGGATCCAGGGGAACGAGTACACGAACGAGGCTAAGATACTGGGCGTCAAGGATATTCAGGCCATAGTGCAGGGCGACAGCCCCACCGATCCCAAGGCCTTCATAGGCACAGGCGTCCTCCGCGGCAACAGGGGCGTCGTCTGCGTCGACGAGCTGCCTGCGATACCGACGAAGGTCCAGGTCCTCTTCCACCCCATGCTCCAGGAGAGCAAGATAGTCCTCGAGGAGTACAACTGGGTCCGCCCGATAGACATCTTCTTCGTCGCCACGGGGAACCCCGCCGGCTTCAGCCACGTCAACAGGGTGCCTGAGCCTCTCCTCGACCGCCTCGAGCTGATACCTATGGGGCTGCCCGATGAGCCCGTCGAGAGGGAGATCATGCTGAAGGAGGGCTTCCGCGTATACGACGACTTCTTCCCTGAGAAGACGAGGGAGGAGAAGACTGAGCCCGTGAACGTCAAGCCCGCGGACCTGAAGCGGAGGGCGACCGCCCCCTGGTGGATGGTGGACGTCGTAGGTAAGGCCGTCCGATACACCCGAGACTGCCCAAACGTCGATAGGGGTGCGAGCATCAGGGGGAGCATCAAGAGCCTCGACCACGCCTTAAGCTCGGCGGAGCTCAGGGGGGCAGGCGTCGTCGGCCTCGAGGACACCGCCTACGGCCTGAAGCTCGGCCTCCGTGGGAGGATCAGGCTCAGGGCGGACCTTGTGGGCTTCGACGACAGCCCCGCCGCCTTCATGAGGAGGAACGACGAGGTGGTCGAGGACATCCTATGGTATGCGGCGAGGGATGTCGGCGCCGACGCGCTCGCCGAGGCCGAGGACAGGGTGGACAGGGACGAGCTGGCCTCGGAGATGAGGAGGCTCATCGACGCCGGGGAAGTGGCGGAGGCGTTCAAGGATTATCCTGCCGTCTACGCCGCCGTCAGTTTCATGGAGGAGGCTAAGCCTTGGGAGAGCCTCAGCCTCGTCAGCGACCTCGGCGACCTCATAAGGGAGAGCCCCGCCGCCGTGGACCCCCAGGTGCTCGGGGAGTACAGGCTCTCGGCCCTCGAGCTGCTGGCCAACGCGCTGCTGGCCGAGGGGAAGCTCGAGGCAAAGGCCAGGGTGCCGGGCATCTTCGTGCCGAGGCGGATGGGTTAGGCTTGCAGTCCCTCCGCAGGAAGCCTTGCAGCGAGTTCGACGAGGGGCTCGTGGAGCTCCTCAGGGACGCCGTCAGGATGCAGATGGGGCGGGGCCTCGACCAGGACTCGAGGATGATGGAGCGGGTCAGGGAGAGGTCCGAGAGGAGGTTCGGGGAGGCGCGGAGGAGGAAGAACGAGGCGGAGGAGAGGCTTGAGCGCCTGAGGGCCGAGCTGAAGGGCCGAGCCGCGGAGGGGCTATCGGCCTTAGGGGGAACCGAGGAGGAAGGGCTCGGCTCGGAGATCGAGGAGCTCGAGGAGGAGATAGAGGAGCTTGGCAGGGAGTCCCGCACGGTGACCAGGGAGGACTTCGACGAGGCCCTCGGGGACCTCGAGAGGAGGGGGTTCCTAGACAACGCAGAGCACAGGGTCAAGCTGACCTCGAAGGGCGCCCAGTTCCTGGGCAGGGGGTTCCTGACCAAGATCCTGATGAGCCTCGCCAGGAGGGGGTTCGGCGCCCACAGGGTCGAGGAGGTCGGACACGGCCCATGGCCGTCGGCCTCCTACCGCCCATACGAGCCTGGCGACCCATACGACAAGATCAACATCGAGCAGAGCCTCCTAGCCACCATCGAGAGGACAGGAGGCCTGGGGAGCCTGGGCCTCAGGGACTTCAGGATACACGAGTCCAGGCACGCGGCGGAGGTCCAATTCGGCATCATAGTCGACCAGAGCGCCTCGATGAGGAAGAAGGGTAAGGCAGAAGCGGCGGTCGAGACCGCCCTCGCCCTCTCCGAGCTGATGAGGACGGAGTTCCCAGAGGACAGGCTGAGGGTCTACGCCTTCTCCGAGGAGTTCAGGCTCGTCGAGGCGTGGCAGCTCCCTGGGGTCGTCGTGCCCATGAAGTACACCGACATCAGGGCCCCTCTGCGGGCTTTCCGCCTCGCCGCCGCCCAGGAGCCGGGCAACAAGCAGGCTCACCTCATCACGGACTCGGCCCCCAACTTCCTCGACGGGCAGTTCGTGGGCTTCAAGGCGGCGCTTGAGGCCGTCCTCGAAGAGGGTAGGCTGTACAGGATGAACGAGATCGTGCTCAACATAGTGATGCTGGACGAGGACCCCGAGCTGAGGGAGATGGCGAAGAGGATCGCTCAGGAGAACATGGGGCGCGTCTTCTTCGTCGACCCTAAGAACCTGGGCGAGGCGGTGGTCGAGGACTACCTCTGGTCGAAGAGGGAGCTCCTAAGCCTCTGAACTCAGAAGTTACCTTAACATCCCTTTAGGTGCAGAAATATGGGGCAGATGGCGTATTCCGGGTCGCTACGACAATCAATTTTGTTGGAAACCACCTCTCCTAGATTCAGCCCCTACGAAAGACATATTCAACTTTATGGAGCCATGGTACTGATCGGCCGGGGACAGGGGCTAGCCCCTCGGGTTCGCCACGATGACCATCATATGGCTCTCCGCGGTAAAGGGCTCACCCCTGTGGCCCCCATACAACTCGGCCACCTCGAAGCCTGACTCGGATAGGAGCCCCCTGATCCCCTCGGGGGTGTGTATGTAGACATCGCTCCCCTCGAAGTACCGCTCAAGCATCCTGCCGTCCTCGTAGAGCTCGTACCATATGTTCATGGACATCAGCCTCCTCTCCGCGTTCGTCCTGTGGTAACCGATGCGGACAACGGTACGTCTCTCGCCGTATGGGCGCCTCTCGACGAACCAGCCCTGCCCCACCTTGATCTCGGGGATGTGGGCCAGGTCGAATGCGTAGATGCCGCCGGGTGCCAGGTGCCTGCGGACGTTCCTGAGGGCTTTCAGCTGATCGTCCCTGGCTAGTAGGTGGTCGAAGCTGAAGCTCGGGAAGTAGATCAATGCGAATCTGGTTGGTAGCTCGAAGTCCCGGGCGTCCGCGTGGCTGAGGTGGACCCTGAGGCGCACATCCTTAGCCTCCCCGGCGAGGTTCGCCTCCGCGGCCTTCAGCATGTGGCTTGAGCTGTCTATCCCCCAGACCTCGACCCCCGCCCTGGCCAGCTGGATGGCGAGGCGGGCCGTCCCGACGCCGAGCTCAAGGGCCGGGCCGCCTCTGCGTCTGGCCTGGGCCAAGTAAAAGGGTACGTCGTCCTTCTCTCCGAAGAGATCGTAGAACTTCTCCGATCCCTCGAGGTAATTCGTTTTAGATGAATCCTCCACCGTGAACCGCCTCCCCCGGCTACCCTGCTTCCGAAGGCTTCTGCCTGATGTCCTCTCCGACCGAGTACAGGAAGATGTGGGCCGTCGTCGGCCCCATGTGCCTGAAGGTTGAGGAGAGGCGCTTGAGCACGGCGTCGTAGTTGTTCGACTTGTCAAGCGAGTCCAGCCACCGCCTGAAGCCGCCGTGCTCAGCGGCTATCCTCTCGAACTCCCTCGCGTTGCCGAGGGCTGCGAGTATCTTCCTCCTGTTCCTGATTATGCCGGCGTCCCCCATGAGCCGGGAGATGTCACCCGCCCCATACTCGGCGACCCTTGATACGTCGAAGCCGCTGAACGCCCTCTGGAAGGCCGGCCACTTGTCTGAGACGGTCCTCCAACTCAGGCCGGCCTGGAAGATGCAGCGGGTCATGTTCTCGAAGTAGGCAGAGTCGTTGGGAGGCTTCCCCCCCCTGTACATCCAGGCGGGCGGTTTCCATTCCTGAGCCATGGGGAATCATCCGCTCAGCCCGTTTTGAATGTTGCGACCAACCTCATCATGACGCAAAAAATTGACCTGCCCCCCAATGCCCCAGGGTAGGGGGCTTATGATGCCGGTCTCATTCAGGTGATTATGCCGAGGAGGTCCGCCTTGGTGATTATCCCGACGAGGATCCCCTTCCTCTGCACGAGGACGGCGGGGTAGAACTTGAGGAGGCTCGTCAGCAACGATAGCGGCGCGTCCTCGCCGACCTGCGGGAACGGCTCCTCCATTATCTCGGAGACCTTTGACGCGTGCGACTCGTTCCTCCTCGCGGCCACGATGTGGTCGAGCAGGGTTCCCTCGCTGATGCTGCCGACTGAGAGGCCGCCGTCGAGGACGGGGAGCTGGCTGAAGCCGTTCCGGCGCATGATGTCGACGGCCTCCGCGATGGGGGTGTCCTTCTGGATCCCCACAAGCGATCTGGTCATTATCTCGCCAGCTGACACCTGCTTCT
>CAZYUK010000002.1:0-29854 GCA_964650675.1 uncultured Candidatus Bathyarchaeia archaeon | reverse complement strand
GACTAGGACTCCGCCCATCACCGACCCTCCAGGACACCCTCCGACGCGAGGGCCTCGACAAGCTTCGCCGAGGCCTCCTCGGCTGTCTCCGCCTTTATTACGATCCTCTTCCTCTTCACCTCGGGGGCGACGACGTCGAGGACCTCGATGGAGGACGCCGCCTTCACATCCTCCGGCCTCAAGCCGAGGTCCGTGGCCCGCCACAAGATGATCGGCTTCTTCTTTGCCTTCATGATGTTCATGAGTGAGGGTATCCTGGGCTCGTTGATCTCCCTGATGACGGACACGAGCGAAGGCAGAGGCGCCTCGACGACCTCGTTGATGTCCTCGAGGTCACGTACTGCGGTCACCTTCCCATCTAAGAGCCTGAGCTCCCTGGCATAGGTCACCTGTGGCAGGTCGAGGAGTTCCGAGAGCCTCGGTCCCAACTGCGCCGAAAGCGTGTCAAGGCTGAGCTCCCCCAGAATCACGAGGTCATATCCGCCTATCCTCTTGATGGCTGCCGCGAGGACCATCGACGTCGCCTGCGCGTCCAGTCTACCGAGGGTCTCATCGCCGACAACGTAGGCCGAGTCAGCCCCCATGGCGAGGGCTTCGAGGATGGTCGTCTTGGTCTTCTCGTCGCCGACTGAGAGGGCGACTACCTCCCCTCCCGAGGACTCCTTCACCCTGATGGCGGCCTCCAGGGCACGCTTATCGAGATCACCTAGCTTTCTCTTGACGCCCTCTAGGATGGGTCTCCTGCTAGAGGGATCGATCTTAATTCCTGAGAGATCCGGCGTGTCTTTGACAAGAACCAGTATCCTCCTCACGTAGACTCAACCCTTGACGATGATAGACCACTCTTCCGGTTTTTTAGTCTTCCCCATCGAAAAATGCTTAAGCCCTGGTGGCATAAAACGCCTTGATAATTCATGAAGGCTGAGGAGGTTAGGAGTGTCACAGTCCTCGGCGCCGGCATCATGGGCCATGGCATAGCCCAGCTGGCCGCCACAGCCGGCTTCGAGGTCACAATTAGGGACATAGAGCAGTCCCTCCTCGACGGCGCGAGGAAGGGGATAGAGGGGAGCCTGAGTAGATTCGTCCAGAGGGGAAGGATGACGGAGAAGGACTCGCAGGATGCTCTCAGCAGGATAACGATGACCCTCGACCTCGCGGAGGCTGTTAGGCAGGCCGACCTGATAGTTGAGGCCGTCCCGGAGAAGATGAGCATTAAGCATCAGGTCTGGGCCGAAGTCTCGAGGAATGCGAAGCGTGACGCGTTCCTTGCGACGAATACGAGCAGCCTGAGTATAACCGAGATGGCGAAGGCCGTCGATGCGCCTGAGCGCTTTGTAGGTATGCACTTCTTCAATCCCCCCGTCCTGATGCAGCTCGTCGAGGTGATACCAGGGGCGAAGACGAGTCAGGAGACGATCTCGGCCACGAAAGCCTTGGCGGAGAAGCTTGGCAAGACGCCGATAGCCGTTAACAGGGACTCTCCCGGATTCATATTTAACAGGATTGTTATAACCTACATCAACGAGGCGACGAAGCTCCTCGATGAAGGCTACTCCGAAGAGCAGATGGACGCCGCGATGCAGCACAAGGCTGGGATGCCCATGGGACCCTTCATGCTCAGCGACCTCATAGGCAACGACATCGTTTACAACATCCTGAGAGTCCTCGAGGAGAACTTTGGCCCCTACTACGCGCCGACGGAATCAATCAGAAAGCTCTATGAGGAGAAGAAGCTAGGACGAAAGACGGGCGAAGGTTTCTACAACTACGCTGGAAAGCCAGCTGTCTCGGAGGAGCAGGCGAAGGGTTTCGACGTATCCCTTCTCCTGAAGCCATTCATAGCGGAGGCTGAGAAGCTTGTCGCCGAAGGAGTTTCCGACGCCAAGTCTATAGATACCGTGATAAAGCTCGGTGGAAACCTCCCCCTAGGCCCATTCGAGCTGAAGGCGAGGATTGAGAAGGGAGAGGCCGAGGAGAAGCCTGTACTCGTCGAGACGGCGAGAGGAGTATGCAAGATCACCCTGAACAGGCCAGGCAAGCTCAACAGCATAACCTCGGAGATGCTCGACATTATCGCCGAGGCCGTGGATAGAGCCGAGGCGGACAAGTCGGTCAGATGCATAGTCGTCACGGGAGCAGGTGACAGAGCGTTCTCAGCCGGCGCAGATATAGACAGAATGAGCAAGCTCTCCGGGGCCGAGGCGTACGAGTTCTCGAGGAAAGGCCAAAGGACCTTCACCAAGTTCATCAAGTCATCCAAGCCAGTCGTCGCCGCGATCAACGGCTTCGTCCTCGGAGGTGGATGCGAGGTGGCGATGTGGTGCGACTACAGGATAGCCAGCGACAAGGCCCGATTCGGCCAGACCGAGGTCAACCTGGGCGTAATCCCGGGATGGGGCGCGACGAAGCTCCTCAGCCAGCTTATCGGCGTCCAGAGGGCGAAGGAGTTCCTGATGGGCGGCGAGGTGATCGGGGCCCAAGAAGCACTCGCGATGGGATTAGTCAACAAGGTCGTCCCGGCAGTCGAGTTCGACTCCAAAGTCAACGAGCTAGTCGACAGGCTCGTCAGTGGCCCACCCATCGCCTTGGCCGCCCTGAAGCGGCTGACGACCCTCAACCTCGAGGAGCTGGAGGCAGAGTCCAAGGAGTTCGGCGTGTTCTTCCACACAGCCGACTTCAAGGAGGGAGTCGCCGCCTTCAAGGAGAAGAGGAAGCCCCTCTTCAAGGGTCAATAGCTAGGCCGCCCTGAAGCCCAACATCGTCCTGTCCTGACCTTTAACATAGGCGATCTGGACCCTATCCCCGATCCTCAGATCGTCGGTCTTCTCCTTCAGCAGGAGGCCTGATATGGTCGGCCCCTCGTCCAGCTTCACGATGCCGACGGCGTACGGGCACATCTCCTTGAATCCGCTGAGGGGCACCCCGATCACCGTGAAGGCCTCGATTTGGCCGGCGCCCTTGAAGTCGACCCACTCCAGCTGCCTCGATCCGCAGCCCCTGCATATCGGCCTGGGCGGGAGGTGAAGCCTCCCACATTTCATGCATCTGTTCCCCCTGAGCTTCCCCTGGCTGAGGCCTTCATTGAAGGCCTGCACAGTGAAGGCCACGCTCACGTTATCCCCTCCTGAATATCTGGACCGTCACGGTCGCCCCCGCCGCCCCCACGTTATGGGCGAGGCCGACCTCCGCACCTGCCACCTGATGATCGCCCGCCTCGCCCCGAAGCTGCTTGAACATCTCGTAAGCCATCGCGGCACCTGTGGCGCCCACTGGATGCCCCTTCGCCTTCAAACCACCATCTGCGTTGACAGGCTTGTCGCCCTTGATGCCAGTGACACCCTCGACCGCTGCCTTCCCCCCCTGCCCCCTCGGGAAGAAGCCGAGGTCCTCCGTCGCCATCACCTCGGCTATGGTGAAGCAGTCATGGACATCCGCGACATCGATATTCCTCATGGACAAACCTGCTAGGCGATAGGCGCTCTCAGCCGCGACCCTGGTAGCCCTCATCGATGTGAAGTCAGACCGATCGTGAAGGGCCAGTGTGTCAGAGGCCTGGCCAATCCCAGTGACAATCACCGGTGTGTCGGTGAATTTCCTAGCAACATCATCACCGGCGAGGATGACGGCAGCCGCCCCGTCCGAGACGGGGCAGCAGTCGAAGAGGCGGAGAGGGTAGGCGACGACCGGATTAAACGAGGACCTCAGAAACTCGAGCTCATCCTTGAACTTGATGCCCTTGCTCTCCCCAGCCTTTGCCGCCGTCGACATTATGTCTGACTGGAAGTGTGCCTTAAGGTTCAAGGCGCCGTTCCTATGGTTCTTCACCGTGACAGCCGCTAACTCTTCCCACACGGCGCCGTACTTGTGGAAGTAGGCCGTCGCCATCGAGGCGTATAGGCCGGGGAACGTGAAGCCCACAGACGCCTCGTAAGCGGCGTCCGCGGCCATCGCCAGGGCGTCCGTGACCTGCTCTGTGGTCTGACTCCTCATCTTCTCGAAGCCCCCCACGAGGACCACGTCGTACAGCCCAGACGCTATGGCTTGGACGCCGAGGTTGAACGCGACGCCGGAGCTCGCGCAGGCACCCTCAACCCTGACAGCCGGCCTGGGGTTTAAGCCCAGCCAGTCGGCCATCATCGCCCCTGTGTGGGATTGCTTCTCGAAGACGTCGTCTGAGAAGTTCCCGACGAAGACCGACTCGACACCCCTTAGTTCCAAGCCATTGTCCACTGAGTCTGCGGCCTCGATGGCGGCCTCGACGAAGATCTCCCGGCCCGCCTTGTCGGCGTGGAGCCTGTGGTGGAAACGGGTCATACCGGCCCCGACCACGGCGACGCCCCTATTCAAGCCCAAAAATAGGACCTCAAAGAGACCTCACATAGGCTCAGATTAAAAATTGCGACGTAGACAATAACGACAAGAGACGAATAATCTCAGGGAAATTTCCGGAAAACAATAGCGTGAAAAAATATTTACAATATAAACACGATGTCTTTTAATGCTAGAAAACGTTAATAACCGTTTCACATTTACCGTAGCTGATAGGTTCATGAGCATCGCCTTCGTGCTGATCAACACTGACCTTGGTGAAGGGTCCGATGTTAGCCAGACCCTGAGGAGCATACCTGAGGTGAAGGAGGTCTACGGCGTCTACGGGGTCTACGACTTCGTCGTCAGGCTCGAGGCTGACTCGATGCAGGAGCTCAAGGACGTGATCACCTCGAAGATCCGGCGCCTGAACCACGTCAGGTCGACCCTGACGATGATAGTGCTCGACTGATCAACACATTAGAATTAAATCGGATTACCAGAATCTAATCGGGCCGTTGGCTTCTATAGTAAGTTATCAGCTGAATTACCCCTTTCTCGATGTCCCATCCGGGCCTGTAGCCGAGGCACTCCTCTATCTTCCTGAGATTGTAGCTGAACTCTCTGGTTTCGCCTGGCCTAGGCGGCATGTGGGTCACCCCGACCCTTCTCCCTGTGGCCTTTTCCACCTCAGTTGAAACGATCTTTGATAGACTGCCTATGCTGATGGCCTCCCCTCCAACGTTGTACGCCTCGCCGCCGACGCCCTCCTTCGTGAGGGCGAGCGTCAGGGCCTGGCAGATGTCCTCGACGTGTACGAAGTCCCTGCTGCTGTTGCCGTCGCCGTATATCGTCAGGGGCTGCCCCTCCATGCCCTGCCTGACGAACTTGGGTATGACGGTCGACCAGCGGGTGTAGAGGCCGACCCCGAAGACGTTGCCGAACCTCAGGTTGACTGTCTCCATCCCGCAGCCGTCGAAGTAGGTGTCCATGATCTTCTCGCCGGCCAGCTTGGTGACCCCGTAGAGGTTCAGCGGCTTGAGCCTATGCTCCTCCGTGACCGGGAGTTTCACTGGTGTCCCGTAGACTGCGGCGCTTGAGCAGAAGACCACGCGTCTGATACCAAGCCTTGAGGCGGCCTCAAGCACGGTTTGCGTACCGTAGATATTAACCGAGACGGCCTCCTCCGGCCTCTCGGCGCAGAGAACCAGCCCGGGTATCGCGGCTAGGTGGGCTACGGCGTCAGCCCCTCTGAAGCTCCTCTTCAGGAGCTCGATGTCTCGGATGTCCCCCTCGACAAACTCGGCCCTACCGCCTAATCCTTGGGACCGAAGGTAACTGTAATCGCCCAGTGAGAGGTTGTCGACAGATACGACCCCATGACCCTTATCAGCCAGCATCTTCACGAGGGTCGACCCGATGTAACCTGCCCCGCCTGTCACGGCGATCTTCATGGGTTTTCACCTAAAGGATGCCGTTCGGGAGATAAAAGGAAGGAGGCTACCTTCTCCAGTAGATGGTCGGCTTGATGTGGTCCTTCTTCGCCTCGATCCGCCCCTTGAAGGCGGCCAGCGCAGGTATCGTGACCCTGAGCTCATCGTCGAGGCTGAAGGTGGGCTTGAAGCCCAGGGCTGGCAGTTTCTCCCTGTCAGGCTTGTAGTAGTGCTCCTCAGACTCGACCCTTGGGTTCTCGATGTTCCAGATCTTTGCCTCGATGCCGAGCTCCCCGGCGACCTTGACGACGTGCTCTGCCAGCTGGTTCACGCTGTAGCACTCTTCGAACTGATTGAATACCCTGTACTCTCCCCTCTCAGGGGGGTTCTCCGCCGCTATCATGAGGCACTGCATGCTGTCCCTGAGGGCGATGTAGCCGCGGGTCTGGCCGCCCTTCCCGTATGGCGTCAGTTCCTGCCCTATGATCGCTTGGGCGCAGAACCTGTTCAGTGCCGTGCCGAATGCCTCGTCGAAGTCGAACCTTGTTAGGAGGTCGTCGTTGACCATCTCCTTGACCTTTACGCCGTGGACGACCCCCTGCATTATGTCCGTGCTCCTCAGCCCCCATATCTTGCACGCGAACATTATGTTGTATGTGTCGTGGACCTTGCTCAGGTGATACCAGCTCCCCGGCTGACGCGGGAATGGAAGCCTGTCCCTACGTCCTCTGTACTCGATCTCGAAGAAGCCCTCAGGGATGTCGATGTTCGGCGTCCCGTACTCCCCCATGGTTCCAAGCTTGAGCAAGTGTGTGTCCGGGGCATGCCTGTGCATGGCGAAAAGGATGTTGTTCGTGCCGACGATGTTGTTAGTCTGGGTGTAGTTGCAGTGATTGACGTCTATCATGCTGTATGGGGCTGAGGGCATCTCCCCGAGGTGAACGATTGTGTCGGGATTCTCCTTCTCGATGACCCGCTCCGTGAACTCAGGGTCTGTAAGGTCCCCCTCGTAGAACCTCAGCTCCTTCCCGGTGGCCTTCCTGTACGCCTTGAGCCTCTGCCCCATCGTCTTGATCGGCGTCGCAGACCATGATCCCATCTCCTCCACATTCCTCCTGCGGGAGAAGTTGTCGACCCCGCTGATGTCGTGGCCCCTGGCCGAGAGGTGCATCGAGAGTGTCCACCCGAGGTAGCCGTCCATTCCCATGACCATTATCTTCATCTTCTAGGCACCTAATCTTATTTACTACTCGATAATAGTAATATTCTTGCTCTATAAATCTGTTTCAGGTGCGTGATTGATATCCAAGTTAGACGTCTCAGGTGATGGATGAGCGATGGAGCCGAGGGTCAGCCAGCTGAAGTACAGCCTCACCGAGATGGGCCTCAACGAGTACCAGGCATCAGCCCTCGCCTACCTGATGTACCTCGGCGAGACGAAGGCGACCGATCTCAGCAAGGCCAGCGGCGTGCCCAATGCGAGGATATACGGCATCCTTGAGGAGCTATCCCAGAAGGGGCTCGTAATCGTCCGCCCGGGGCGCCCGGCGCTGTATGCCCCCATGGCACCTGAGGAGATAGCTGACGGCCTGATAGCCGACGCACGGGAGGACATCCGTGAAAGGCTCACCCTCGTCGAGTCGAATAGAAAGAATTTCTCGTCCATCGCGAGCGATGTCTTCCTGAAGGGTGGCAGTGTCAAGGTCAGGACGCCCCTGATCAGGATCGTCAGCGTGGGGGATGTCTCCATCGAGGAGACGCGGCGGCTCTACAGGAGCGCAAGATCCGACATACTGATCCTTACTAGAGCCATGGAGTACCTTCCTCAGGTGATTGATGAGCTTGGAGACGCAGTCTCACGCGGGATTAGGGTAAGGGTGCTCATGAGGTCTCGGGGGAGTCTGAAGAAGGACGATGCCGAAAAGAGGGACAGGAGCATCTCGAAGATGAGGGCCCTCTCCAAGGATCTCGTGGACATTCACGTCTCCGATGAGATCCTTTTACGCGGCAGCGTCATCGATCCTGAGAGTGGCGGGAGGGCCCTATTCCTAGTCGAGGAGGAGGGCGTGCCCTATTACCTGAGGGAGGCTGCGATAACATCGCACCCAGGCGTCGTCAGGGGACTCGCAAACATGTTTGACCTGAAATGGAGGTTCGACTCCAACCCGCCGGACTAAGAGGTACTGTTTATATCTCGGGCTTCGAACGAAGGCTCGAAGGTGCGTTGCATGGTCTCTTGCCCGAGGTGCGGGAAGGAGCTGCCCGAGGAAGCGGTCTACTGTGACAGATGCGGTCAGAGGCTCGGTGGTCAAACTATCGGCCCGGCCGGTGAGGCGAGGGGCAGGTGGAGGCGCCGTGAGCCCGACTATATGGGCGGCATCGGCTTCGGCGTATTCCTCATCGTCGTCGCCTGGGTGTTCCTCCAGTATCCATCCGTCGGACAGTGGTTCATCGACTGGCTGAGAGGGTGGGGAACCTACGGACCGACGGCTCTCCCCATCGTGCTCGCTGAGCCTGCTTCCCTCTTCTTCCTGGCCTTCGGCGGATGGCAGATCCTTGCAGGTTTCATAAGGTGGGGGGTCGGGGGCCGCAACTCGGCCGCCGTCAGCGATGTGATAGGTGGGATCTTCGGCGTGTCGCTGGGATACGCCCTAAGGGAGTACGGGGCAGGCGTCATAGCCTGGGGGTCGATGCTCCCGATCTTCATCATCCTAGTCGGCGGATCGATACTCCTGTCAGCGCTCTTCTCCTTTGCAACAAGGCATCATTAGAGGTTTTTTTACCTCTCACTTCAACTCCACAAAACTAGGCCCGGCTCCCGACACCGTTAAATCGTCGGAAAAATTGAGGCTATCCATGCCTTCGCAGCAGATCTTGGGCCCAATATTCATGATCGATTCATCCTTTCACGGAGACTTCGTTCTTGGAACGTACCTCGTAAAGGCGGCGGAACCGGTGGTGATAGACCCCGGCCCCACCGCCATGGTTCCGGGCGTCCTCGATGAGCTGAGGCGACTGAAGGTTGATTCGCTGAGATACATCGCCCTGACCCACATCCACATGGATCACGCCGGAGGGGCGTGGAGGCTATTGGAATTGTACCCCGATGCCGATGTGTTCGTCCACCCGAGGGGGGCGGAGCACCTGGTCGATCCGAGGAAGCTCGTCGAGAGTGCCACGCAGTTCTTCGGGGACAGGGTGAATAGGTACGGCGAGATGTTGCCCATACCACCAATGAAGATAACCGAGTCGGAGGACGGCATGGTCCTCGACCTCGGAGACCTCATGTTGAAGGTCGTCTGGACGCCTGGCCACGCCTCACACGACCAGAGCTTCTTCGAGCCGGACAACAGGATACTGATCCTCGGAGACTCCGGCGGCACGTACTCCCAGAGGCTCGGCGTGATCCTCCCGGCATCACCGCCCCCATTCAATCCCCAGAGGGCGGTTGAGAGCCTGGATAAGCTGATAGAGCTCAACCCAGAGATCGTCTGCTACAGCCACTTCGGCTACGCCTACGAGGCGGTGAAGAAGCTCAGGCTCTACAGGGAGCAGGTCATCCTGTGGGATAGGATAGTGACTGAGGCCGTCGGCGAGGGAAGAAACATGGCCGAGATCTACGAGCGGCTAAAGGATAACGACCCGATGCTGAGGCTGACCCTCGAGGCGGAGAGGTCAGATTCATCCGTATTCTACTCGAGCATAGTCGGCTTCGTCGAGTACGCCAAATGGATTTTGAAGAGTCAAGGAAAAGGGGATGGCTGAAGCCGGCCCCATCGAATGGGATCATCCTTTAACCATCGTGCCAATTTTATCTTGGTTAAAATGTACTCTGAGAGCCACTGCCACCTCGGCGATATTACCTCCGAGGGGGTGAGGAAGGCTGAGGAAGCCGGCCTTGAGCTCATGATCACGATGGGACTCGACAACGCCTCAACCGAGGCGGCTATAATGAAGGCGAAGATGCATAGGTGCATCAGGGTGAGCGTCGGAGTCCATCCGTGGTATGCCGACGATTTCAACGATGAGACCCGAGACAGGTTCAGGAGCCTAGCCTCGAACCAAGAGGTCGTCGCAGTTGGGGAGATAGGCTTAGACTACACTGGAAGGATGAACAGGCAATGGGTGAGGGAGGAGAAGTACGTCGACAAGGAGATCCAGCGAGCCGCACTAAGGGGCCAGATAGGGCTGGCCAAGGAGCTTGGTCTTCCGGTCATCATCCACGACAGGGCGCCGGGGCAGGAGGTATTAGATATAATCAAGGAAACCCACGCCCAGAAGACGGGCGCCATCATCCACGGCTTCTCGAAGGACGCCGCCTACGTCGACCGATGCAAGAAGCTCGGCGTCTACCTCTCGATGGGGCTCAGGCAGGTCCAGGCGATGACGCCTGAGCTCGAGGAGGCGATAAGGCGGATCCCTCCTCGGCTCATGGTCACTGAGACCGACTCGAACAAGCCATGGGACATAATACAGGTGTGCGATATGGTGGGCAAGATAAAGGGGATGAGCAGGCAGGAGGTCGGCTTAGCCGCGACGAGGAACCTGAAGATCCTCGTGGGCTACCTCTCCCGCAAACGTTAAGTTCGAAGCCTCCCCTCCAACGATGATTCGTGTTGAGCGATACGCTGGAGAGGAAGATAGCCGAGATAAGGACCGTCGGCTTCAAATACTCATTCGACGGTGGAGCCGTCGCCGATTTCCTGGAACACCTTAGCAGAGTCGTCAGCATCAACTACCTAGAGCTGAAGGGCGCCAGGCTCACTTTGTGGATCGGGAAAATTAAGGAGGCGAGTTCGGAGGAGGTCGCTCAGCTTCTGTCCTCGGTTGCTCTGTTGAACGTCTCAGCCTCCTCTGTGGAGACCGACGATCAGGCAACCAAGATATGGTTCGAGTGGATACTGCCTAGCACATCGCCCTTCGTCTAGACTTGGACCCATCCTCGCGATGAGGAGACCCCAATCTTTTTATTGCATAACGGGATTCCTCTTCTCCGGTGCCACAGGTGTCCGGTGACCATAAAATCGGAATATGAATCTGGAGCCGACACCCGTACACGTTCATTTTTAAGGAGAAGAGCGGAGGAATAGCCATGACCTTCGAGCCCATAGACAGCAAGATCGACATACCTAAGCTTGAGAAGGAGGTGCAGCTGTTCTGGAGGGAGACAGGGGCCTTCGAGAAGAGGCGCGCTCTGAACAGTGGCAAGCAGAAGTGGAGCTTCATAGACGGCCCGATCACCGCAAACAACCCGATGGGCGTCCACCACGCTTGGGGCCGGACATACAAGGACCTATGGCAGCGCTTCTGGGCGATGCGGGGAAGGGAGATCCGCTACCAGAACGGCTTCGACTGCCAGGGTCTATGGGTGGAGGTCGAGGTCGAGAAGGAGCTTGGCTTCGAGTCCAAGCGGGACATAGAGGCATACGGGGTAGCAGAGTTCGTGAAGCGGTGCAAGCAGAGGGTGCTCAAGTACGCCGCGAAGCAGACCGAGCAGTCGATCCGCCTCGGCATGTGGATGGACTGGGATGACCCTGCGGAGCTCGTGAAGCTCTCGGAGGCGATGGAGGACCCGCTGAAGGGGACCACCTATGTGAGCTCCATGGGACCCGTGAGGGGCACCGCCGAGAGCCTCGTTGGCATGCTCGGCTCGCCTAAGTTCGGCGGCAGCTACTTCACCCTAAGCGACGAGAACAACTACATGATCTGGGCCGCCCTGAAGAGCTGCCACGAGAGGGGCTGGATCTACAAGGGACAGGACTCGATGCCTTGGTGCCCGCGGTGCAGCACGGGGATCAGCCAGCACGAGATAGTCACTGAGGGGTACAAGGAGCTCACCCACACCAGCGTTTACCTCAGGTTCCCCCTCAGGGACATGGAGGGTAGCCTCCTCATCTGGACCACGACCCCCTGGACGCTGACGAGCAATGTCGCCGTCGCCGCCCACCCCGACCTCATCTACGTCAAGGCCAGGCATGATGGGGAGATCTTCTACCTCTCCAAGGGCACAATCGATGCCGTCTTCCAGGGGGGAGGCTACGAGATACTCGAGGAGCTCGGTGGCTCCGAGATGAATGGATGGAGGTACACCGGCCCATACGACGAGCTTGAGGTTCCGAGAAATCTCGGGGCGTCCGAGGCGCACAGGGTCATCATGTGGGATCAGGTGGGGGAGACGGAGGGCACTGGGCTGGTCCACATCGCCCCCGGCGCGGGAAAGGAGGACTTCGAGCTCGGCAAACGTTATAATCTGCCTGCGATTGCTCCCCTCGACGAGTATGGTGTCATCCTCCCAGGCTTCAGATGGCTCACGGGCGTCCACGTCTACGACTCGGCCGAGCCGATATTTGAAGACCTAAGGAGAAAGGGGCTGCTGCTCAGGACCCAGGAGGTCACCCACAGGTACCCGGTCTGCTGGCGCTGCGAGAGCGAATTGGTGTTCAGGCTCGTCTCCGAGTGGTTCATATCGATGGGGGAGAAATCAGAGCGGCCCCTAGAGGAGGTCACCGAGGAGGAGAAGGACGCCAACCTCCGGTTCCAGATAATGGATTCCGCCTGCCAGGTCCACTGGATACCTGAATTCGGCTTGAAGCGTGAGCTCGACTGGCTCCGCAACATGGACGACTGGATGATAAGCAAGAAGAGGTACTGGGGCCTCGCCCTCCCCATCTGGGTCTGCGAGTGCGGCTGGTTCGACGTCATAGGCAGCCGCGAGGAGCTCAGGGAGAGGGCCGTAGAGGGATGGGACCTGTTCGAGGGCCACAGCCCCCACAAGCCGTACGTGGACGCCGTGAAGATCAGATGCGGGAGATGCGGAGGACTCGCCTCCAGGGTGCCGGACGTGGGCAATCCATGGCTCGACGCTGGCATAGTGGCGTACTCCACCCTCAGGTACAGGCGGGATAAGGCCTACTGGGAGAGGTGGTTCCCGGCCGACTTCATCACGGAGTCCTTCCCTGGGCAGTTCAGGAACTGGTTCTACAGCATGCTCGCGATGAGCACAATCCTGGAAAGGAGGACGCCTTACAGGACATGCCTGGGCCACGGCAATGTCCTGGCAGAGGACGGCCGAGAGATGCATAAGAGCTGGGGCACCGCCATCTGGTTCGACGACGCCGTCGAGGACATGGGCGCCGACGTGATAAGGTGGATATACTGCACCTCCCGGCCGGAGAACGACGTCCTATTCGGCTACACGAAGGCAGGCGAGGTGAGGCGCCTCTTCTTCATGACCCTCCTCAACGTCTACAACTTCTTCACAATATACGCGAACCTCGACAAGTGGACGCCGGAGCAGAGGCCTGCGGAGCTATCTCCGTTGGACAGGTGGATACTCTCGAAGCTCAACGTGCTCGTGAAGAAAAACACGGAATCCCTCGAGAACTACGACGTCTACGGCGTGACTCAGGAGATCGAGAGGTTCGTCGACCTCCTGTCAAAGTGGTACGTCCGCAGGAGCAGGAGGAGGTTCTGGAAGACCGAGGCGGACGACGAGAAGAGGGCGGCATACTCGACACTGTATGCCTGCCTCAGGACGCTGACACTGCTAATGGCGCCTGTGACGCCCCACCTGTCAGAGGCGATGTACCAGAGGTTGATCAGGATCGCGGAGCCTGGAACTCCGGAGAGCGTGCACCACTGCGACTGGCCGACATATGACGCCGGGCTAATAGATGAGGGGCTCATCGCGGACATGGACCTGGCGATCACAGTCAGCGGTCTCGGCAGATCTGCTAGGAGCAGGACCGGGATAAAGCTCAGGCAGCCCCTACAGGAGGCGGTTGTGATCTCGGACTCGGACTGTCTCGACAGACTCGAGAGAGTTTCCGACCTGGTACGCGAGGAACTCAACGTTAAGAGGCTCGAGATCACGTCTGGCCGCGATATACTGCAGAGCCGCACCGTGAAGCCGGTGCCCAAGCTGCTCGGGCCGAAGCATGGTAAACTCTTCGGCGGCGTGGCTGAGGCGGTCAGGTTGCTGGGCCAAGAAGACGCTGAGAGGCTCTCCGGGGGCAAGTCCGTCAGAGTCAGAGTAGAGGGCAGGGAAGTTGTGGTCCTCCCGGAGGAGGTCGAGGTAGAGTCGGTCCCCAGAGAGGGCTACTCCGTCATGGAGGAGGAGGGCATCCTCGTCGGCGTGAGCACCGCGATAAGCGATGAGCTCGGCGCCGAGGGTCTCGCAAGGGACATCGTCAGGAGGATACAGTCGCTCAGGAAGGAGGCAAGCTTCGATATAGACGACAACATCGTGACGTACTACGAGGCCGACCCCGAGATCGCCGACGTGCTCCAAGAGGAGGCCGACTACATAAGCGCCGAGACGCTGAGCGTAGCTCTCGAGCCGGGCGAGCCCCCCGAGGACGCCTTCAGGGGCACCTTCGAGATAGGATCTTACAACCTGAGGCTTGGCTTGGTGAAAATTAGGAAACAGGTATAGGGCTCCTTCAGCGTGGCGTCAACTTTATCAATGCGCCACCGCGTCTTTTCCATGAACCATAATGCCCGGCAAGAAAAGCCTGAAGAAGATGGAGAAGAGCCAGGAGGCCGAGCCCGAGAAGAAGGAGGAGAAGAAGAAGGAGAAGATAGTCGGATCGGTCGACATCTTGGACTCAGGCAGCGCGGAGGTCATGGACGCCCTGAGGAAGATGAAGGCGATAACGCCGCCGGCCGTCGCCAGCCAGTTCAACCTTAAGACGAGCGTGGCCAAGAAGATGCTCGAGGAGCTCAGGGTTAAGGGGCAGATCGACCTGGTCTCACAGAGTAGCAACCTGAAGGTCTACGCCATGGCTAAGCACGACTAGGCGGCCTCTATAATTATCCTAGAGCCGCTCTTTAGGTTCCTGAAGACCCAGAGGTTAGACGTTATCACGCCGACCCTGTTGACGGGGCTCTGCAGTCTGGCATCCTCGGGATATATGCAGATGGCGCCGGCCCTCGGCCAGTAGGCGATCGTCCCGGCGTCGACCTGCGTCACGGGCTTCTCTACGCCGCGCTTGAGCCCGAGGAGTATCGAGACGCATCCCTGCGCCGGCGTCGTCCTCCCATTGATCGGGAGGCGCCTCATTATGTCTCCGACTGTGAGGGGCGCCGTCAGCCTGTTGAGCTCCCCCGAGGCCTCGCCCACGTCAAACACCTTCACCCTGATGGGGACCCTGGCGAGGCTCTCAGGCATCTACGAGACTCTCCGCGTACCTCACTATCTCATCAGAGACGTTTATGTCGACGGCCCTGTTCAGCGCCTGCCACCCGGGTGCGCCGTTCACCTCGAGGATGACGGGCCCCTCCGGGGACTCCATGATGTCGACGCCCGCGTAGTCGAGGCCCATCACCTTGGTCGCCTTGACCCCGAGCTCGAGCATGTCTCTGGGGATAGGCTCGTCGGTCATTCGGCCGCCCTGGGCGACGTTCGTCTTCCAGTTCCCCTGCGCACGGTATTTGTAGGCCGATCCCACCACCTCGGCGCCTATCACGAAGACCCTGATGTCCCTGCCGGGGTTTTGAACATACTTCTGGATCAGGAGGGGCTGGCTGAAGCGGCTGAGCATCTTGTAGGCGTTGTATGCTAGGTCTGCGTCCTGGAACCTCATCGACCCCTTCCCCATGCTGCTGAGTATAGGCTTGTAGATGAACTCACCCATGCTCTTCGAGGCGTTGTACGCCGCGGCCAGGCTCTCCGTCGTAAAGGTGAGCGGCACAGGCAGCCCTGCGCTGGCGAGCATATACTGGGTCGCGTACTTGTCCCTCGCCCTGCGGAAGGCGTAGCACGGGTTCACGACCCTGATTCCCGCCATCTCCATGTGCTCTATCATGCTGATCCTCCTCGTCGTCTGCTCACATGAGCCGGGTCCGAAGCTCCTCAGTAGGCATAGCTTCGACTCCGTTACCTCCTCGTCCCTGAGCCAGAACCTCGAACCCCTTCCTGAGACCTCAGAGGAAATTTCACCGATATTCCCTGCGATGACTTCGTGGCCGAGCCGCTTAGCCGACTCTGCGAGCTCCTCGCTGTTCTTACTCGGCGTAGATCCGTAGAGCACAAGTACCTTCATTTGTGTTCCAATTTACTCAATGGGGACGGATTAAATAAGCTTCCCAGTTTTTCGATCAATTTTTAGGAGGGGTCTCTAGGAGAAGTTTTAACCCTTTCCACCATCTTCTCCTTGTGCCATCGCTCCAAGACGCCGTGATCACTGGTGTAATTCAGGGACTACTCGAGTGGGTGCCTGTCTCCAGCAGGGGTAATCTCATCTTGTTGATGATGGCGCTGTTCGGGCAGGATGCATCTCAGGCCCTCAGCTACTCGGTATACCTTCACATGGGGACCGGACTGGCCGCCCTTGTCTATCTCCGCAAGGACGTTATCAACATCCTTTTGAGGCGCGACGAACAGAGCCGACGGCTGTTCAACTTCCTCCTGATAGCCACCCTGTTCACCGGCCTCGTCGGTCTGCCCATATTCTTGTTTCTAGAGGCCTCTTTCGGCTACTGGGAGGCGATCCTCGGCTTGGTGGGGTTAGCGCTGATTGCTACTGGTCTGATCCAAAGGGCATCACCCAGAAAAGAGGATAAAGGCATAGACCTTGGCCTAAGGGACGGCATCGTCTTCGGCTCCATTCAGGGATTATCTGTCATACCGGGTCTATCCCGATCAGGCCTCACCACATCGGCCTTCCTATTCAAGCGATTCAAGGGGGAGGACGCATTCAAGTTATCGTTCCTGATGAGCATCCTGGCCTCCTTTGCGGCATCTATCGGACTATTACTCCTAAACGGCCCATCAGGCTTCGACACATCAACCCTGGCCGGCATATTGGCTGCTTTCGTGTCAGGCATGATGTCGATGAGCCTGATGCTCATGGTGGCGAAGAGGACAAGCCTCTGGAAGCTCTGCGTGGGCCTAGGCTCCCTGGTCGTAGTCGTATATTTAGTGGGTGTTTTGTCTTCATTCCTCCAGGGCTAAAGGGATAAAGCCGACCATTCTGATGAATAACTCATGGGCGCAAAGAAAATTCTATACGTTCAGACAAGTGGATTGGATACCCCTGAGAGGCTCTATGCCCCCTTCATCTTGGGCGCCACGGCCGCCGCGATGGGGATCGAGGCCACCATCTACTTCCTGATCAAAGGCGTCACCGTGGTTAAGGAGGGGGCAGCGGAGAATATCAAGCTCGGGACATTCCCGACCCTCAAGGAGGTCATGGACCAGGCGGTCGCGGCCGGCGTGAAGCTCATGGTCTGCGAGCAGAGCTGCATGCTGCTCGGTCTCCAGCGTGGCGAGTTCGTTAAGGCTGCGAAGATCGTTGGGGCGGCCACTCTGAACGATCTGCTTCTAGAGGCGGATGCCGTAATCAGTTTCTAAAATAGTTTTTTTCAAAACGAGATATTCGGTGCATAATGTTTATAATCCCCCCCTCCCTTTAGGTGGAAGTCTACTAGGTAGAGGTCAACCTAATGGCTTCACAGCTCAGCCGGTTCGAGCATCCTTGGAGGAGACTGAGCCCGCTCCAGCTCCTGCTTCTGGTTCAGTTGGAGGGCTCGCCTAAATACGGATACGAGATGCTCAAGGCGATAAAGGACGAGTTCGAGGGCATCTGGGAGCCGAAGACGGGGACGGTCTACCCAGCCCTGAAAAGCATGGAGAAACGGGGCCTCGTCTCAACACATCAGAAGGACGGCGTCGACTTCTACCACATCACATCCAAGGGGCGGAGCCTGCTCAGAATAATTGGCTCCCATGAGGAGTATGCCTTGAAGTTCAGCTCCCGCTTCCTGAAGACCCTGATAAAGTGGATGCCGGACGATCTAAAGCAACTTCTATTCAAATCGATAACCAGCCTGTCTCCCGGAGACGTAGACTTCTCGAGCACCATTAGCCTACTCGACGGGAATGTCGACGACGAGACGAGGCTGAAGGCCCTGGAGAGCATGAGGATCATGCTCCTGAAACGGCTGGACGTCATCGACAAGCTGACGGCTGAGATCGGGGGTGGGGGCGCTTGACGCCGGTCGTCGAGACGAGGGGGCTGGTGAAGGAGTACATGCAGGGCGGCAGACCGCTGAGGGTGTTGAACGACATCAACCTCACAGTCGAGCCCGGAGAATTCATGGCGATCATGGGTCCCTCCGGCAGCGGCAAGTCCACACTCCTGAACATGCTAGGCGCCTTGGACAGGCCGAGCTCAGGGAAGGTCTTCATAAACGGTGTCGACCTCGAGGGGCTCGGCGACAACCAGCTGGCTGACCTCAGGAACAAGGAGATAGGCTTCATCTTCCAGCAGTTCAACCTCATCCAGCGCATGGACGCCCTAGGGAACGTCGAGCTGCCGCTCGTCATAAGCGGCGTCTCCGTCGGTAATAGGAAGGAGAGGGCGAAGCAGCTCCTTGAGATCGTCGGCCTGAGGGACAGGATCGATCACAAGCCTAACCAGCTCAGCGGAGGAGAGCAGCAGAGGGTCGCCATCGCCCGCGCCCTCGCAAACGACCCGCACCTGTTCCTCTGCGACGAGGTCACGGGCAACCTCGACTCCAAGACGGGGCAGGAGATAATAACGTTCCTCAGGAAGTTGAACCAGGAGCAGGGCAAGACATTCGTCCTGATCACACACGATCCGAACGTGGCTCAATCGACAGACAGGCTGATCCAGTTGCGAGACGGGATAATTGCAGGAGAGAAGAGGTTAAGGTGAATCGAGATGGTTGAGAAGAAAAAAATCATGATATCGTTACTCATGGCCTGCATTCTTGCCGGCCAATTGGGAACTGTTTTTGCGGATTACGTGCCGCACCTCGAGGTGTCGGTGAAGAACATATACCTGTCCGCGGGGCGGCAGGGGAAGATAACTATAAGCCTGTCGAACGGAGGCACGATCGACGTCACGGAGGTCGAGGCTACACTGGTCTCCTCGACGCCCGGACTATCCATCCTATCTGGCAACCATAGGGTCGTCAACGAGATACCTGCGGGGGAGAATGAAACCTACGAGGCCACCCTGTACGTCGACCAGGGTCTTTCGATGGGCTCGTACACGTTAACGCTCCAGCTGAGCTACGTCAGACAAGGCAGGACAGTCTCCGTCAATGTGCCTTTGAGCGTGGTCGTCAACCAGCCCTTCCAGCCGATGCTCAAGTTCGTCCTCAGCCCGGGAAGCTCAGGCCTGAAGGCCGGGGCGACGAACCCAATCAGTTTCTCCGCCGAGAACGTCGGCAACGAGACACTGCATGATCTCCGAATCAGCCTCAGCTCAACGTCGCCTCTGACGGCACTGATCGGAGACATCAACTTCTACGAGAGCGAGCTCGATGAGGGCGTGTCCACGATATTCGCCACCGCCCTGAACGTGCTGCAGAGCGCCAACATGGGACCATACAGCCTTTCCGGCTCGGCCTATTACTCTGACGCCTCCGGGAACAGTTTCCGCCAGTCCTTCACCCTCCCCTTCGATGTCTCATCGCAGGAGCCGACGAAGACGCCGACCTTCACCATCAGCAACATGAACCCACTCGCATCGGTCATCCCCGGACAGTCATTCGACCTCGACATACTGGTCACCTGCAGCAACGCCGACGCATTCAACGTGAGGGCGTCAGCCGCCCTCGACCAGAAGGGGGTGCTCTCGCCCCAGAGCCCGCTGAACGCCGCCATGGGCGACATCGATGCCTCCGGGAGCGTGCCGCTGAAGTACAGCCTCATGGTGGACGGCGCCGCCGTCCCGGGGCAGATACCCGTCGTCGTCACGCTCAGGTACGTTGACTCCAAGGGGGTGCAGGGGACATCGACAGAGACCATGACCGTGATCGTGGACGAGATGGTCGACTTCAGCCTCTTGAATGACCTCACCCTCACCGTCGAGCAGGGTGGGACCGAGCAGTTCGAGGGCGACCTCCTCCTGATCGGCACGAGCAGGGTCGACTTCGTCAGGGTCAGCGCTGCCGCCCAGGACCCCTTCACCCAGGTGACCGGCAGCAGCGAGTACCTCGGGGCGATAGACCCGGACAGCCCTGTCCCGTTCACCATCAATTTCGGCGTCAAGGCGGGGACAGCCCTGGGAGACTACACCCTGCCGATCAGGATCGAGTACATGAACCACAGGAACCAGATCAAGGAAAGCGTCATCAACGTGCCAGTCACGGTGGTGGAGCCACAGACGACGACCCAGGCGTCCTCGTCCGACACGAGCTTCTGGGGATGGCTGAGGCAGATACTAGGTCTGGGGCCATAGGGGGAGTAGGTTGAACCCCGGCGACATCTTCAAGGCTGCCCTCGAGGGGGTGAGGTCCAGGAAGTTCCGCTTCACCCTCAACCTCGTGGGCATCCTCATAGGATGCGCCGCGGTCACAGGCCTCGTCTCAATCACGCAGGGGCTGAGCGTCAACATCGGTGACCAGCTCCAGATACTCGGCCCCCAGACCATCATAGTGATACCCGGCAGGTTCCAGGCAAGGGGCCAGATGACGACCACCCAGCTCACCTGGAGGGAGCTCAACGCCATCGAGAAGGCTCAGTACGTAGCCATGGCCACGCCGATAATCGGCGGCAGGTCGGCCCAGTTCACCGTGAGGGGCGAGACCTACACGGCCGATGTCTACGGCATCACCGAGGAGTACGCCGAGATAAACAGGGGCAGCGAGCTGGCAGACGGCAGGTACTTCATGAGAGCGGACAACGGCGTCGCCATCATAGGCGCCAACGTAGCGAGGCCGGATAAGGAGGAGGAGCCCATACTGGGCGTCGGGAGCAGGATGACGCTTGAGGCGACTGTGAATGGGGTCAAGAGGTCGATGACGGTCAGGGTAGTCGGCGTGCTGAAGGAGACGGGGGGCAGCTTCGGGGTGAACCTCGACAACGCCGTCGCCGTCCCCCTCACGAATGCCCAGCAGTTCTACGAGGTGAGCTCCTACACCTTCATCATGGCGAGGTCAGACTCCCTAGACGACGTCGAGCTGGCAACCAGGAACATAAAGAGCAGCCTAGGCAGAGCTGTCACGGTCTACTCGTACGAGTCGGCGAAGGCTCAGGTTGACCAGGTCCTGGGCACCGTGGAGGCGGTCCTCGGCGGGATAGCAGCCATCTCCCTGATCGTAGCGGGGATAGGGATCGTCAACACGATGACGATAAGCGTCATGGAGAGGACGAGGGAGATAGGGGTGCTTAAGGCGCTTGGGGCGAAGAGCAGGGACGTCCTCTCCATGTTCCTCTCAGAGGCGATGCTCACAGGCGTCTTCGGAGGCATCCTCGGCGCAGCCCTGGGCGTCGCCCTGAGCGACATGATAGGAAGGGTGATCAACATGGCCGCGGCCCCATCGCTGGCCCTCGGTGTGGAGGTGGTGACGTTCGCGGCCACGACGAGCATGGTGTCGGGCATATACCCCGCCTGGAGGGCGGCGAAGCTGAACCCGGTCGAGGCGCTTAGATATGAGTGATGAGATGAGTTTTTCCAAGAAACTGGTGGGCGTCTTCACCCACCCGAGATCGACGTTCGAGGCGATAACTGAGAAGAACCTGACGAGTGGCTTCACCGTAGTCCTACTCGTCGTGATCGTCGGAGTTCTGGCCAGCGCACAGTACGTCTCCAGGATCGACGTCTCGAGCCTCCCGTTGATGAGTCAGTTCCCAGGCGTGGACGCCTCCACCATAAGGAGCGGCCTCGGCGTCGCATTCGGCTTGATAACCGGGATAAGGACGGTGACCGGCTGGCTCATCCCGGCTCTGATCATCTACGCCATGGCCAGATTGAGCACGGGAGGGGGCGGTTTCAAGCGGCTGCTCGCCCAGACGGGCTTCGCCTCGGCCCCCCTCCTCATCCAGCAGGTCCTGAGGCTAATCGACGCCTACGCCACGCGGGGCGTCCTAGGCGGCGGCCTCCTGCAGACGGGGTTCCTGACGGCGGGCCTGCCCCTGAGAATACTGAACCAGACTTTGAACACCCTCAACCTCTTCAGCCTGGTCACCATGGGATTGACAGTCGTCGCGACCTCAGTCACCTTCAAGTCCTCTAAGAAGAAGATGGCGCTGATCGTGGTCGCCTCGTACGTCGTCTTCATCGTCCTGAGGGCGCTGATATTCGTCTGATTCGATGGTTGGTGCGGCCGCCGGGAATTGAACCCGGGTTACCAGCTTGGGGGGCTGGCGTCTTACCAGGCTGGACCACGGCCGCCCTGCCAGAGGCACCTGAAGGGGTTAACCTCAGCGTTCTAATAAGCCTTGCCGGCGGCCGGTTCAGACCGCGCCCCTCCCGGAGGAGGAAATTAACACGAATGCGCATTTAAATAAAGTTGTAGCCTGAAAATTAAAAAAAGTTAAATATAATGTTAAATAAAATGGCTAGCGGCTCATCGCTGTGGGCCTGTAGCTCAGCAAGGTAGAGCGTCGGCCTTTTAGGACGAGGTCGAGGAGAGCCGTTGGCCAGGGGTTCGAATCCCCTCAGGCCCGCCAGCTCGGTGCTGAGATGGAGGGGGAGTGGATGGCTGAAACGAGGGTTAGGGAACTAAAGTATAGGATGATGATCACAGACCTGTTGAAGGTGGCCAGTGAGAGCCACACTTACCAGGAGCTCTCAGGATTCCTCGGCCTCAGTCCGCCTATCCTCAGCCGCTACATGAAGGGCCATGTTCTACCAAGCTACGACCGGGCCCAGGGCCTCTACGAGAAGCTGATGGAGATAACCGACATCAAGGCGGAGCTGAAGAAGAGGATCAACTTCGACGAGGAGGGCTACTTCGATAACACGCCCCTAGTGGCCGAGATAACGTGGCTGAAGATAATGGCCAACTACGCGATGGAGAAGTTCGCCGGCCGCAGGGTGACTAAGGTGCTAACGGCCGCGGTCGACGGGGTCCCATGCTCGAGCCTCGTCGCCAACCTGCTCGACGTCGATCTACTTGTCGCGAAGGACACCAAGGAGGTCGGAATCAGCGAGTTCATCGAGGAGACGTACATCCCCCACGGCTCGGCGATGAGGAAGAGCCTCTACATCCCCAAGACTGCGCTGAAGAAGAAGGACAGCATACTCATAATCGACGACGTCGTCAGGACGGGGGAGACTGTCAAGGCGCTCGTGAACATGGTCAGGAACCAGAGGGCGGACATCGCCGGCATCTACATCCTCGTCACGGTCGGAGACGAGTGGAAGCGGTACCTGAGCGAGATCGTCAGCAAGGAGTCATTTGAGGTGCTCATAGAGCTGTGAGCTCCCTCAACAACGTTTTTATCACCCCGTCTGGGTCTAGTTGAGGCGGAACGATGTTCAACCTCATCACCCTCAAGGACACGATCAGGATCGGCCCCGCCAACTTCGGGAAGCCCCTGAAGGCGGCGGCGTTCGAGGCCCTGAGGAGCAAGTACGAGGGGCTGGTCGACGAGGAGTTCGGCTACGTCATCAGCGTAATCGACATCGACGTCAACCCTTTCGGGAGGATAATCGCGGGGGACGGCGGCACCCACCACCCCGTGACCTTCAGCATACTGGCCTTCTACCCAAGCCTCCAGGAGATAGTGGAGGGCGAGGTGGTCGAGGTCGCCGACTTCGGCACCTTCCTCAGGATAGGGCCGGTCGACGCCCTTCTGCACGTCTCACAGCTCATGGATGACTTCATCTCCTTCGACGAGAGGCAGGGCATCCTGCTGGGCAAGGAGACGGGGCGGACCATACAGAGGAACGACGTTTTCAGGGTACGCATAGTGGCTGTGAGCTTCCCGAAGGGCAGGAGCTCAGGCAAGATCGGCGTCACGGCCCGGCAGCCGATGCTCGGCAAGCTCGAATGGATCGAGGAAGAGGTGAAGGAGATGGAGGAACCACAGGAGGCGAATAAGTGATGCCTCCGAAGGCCTGCAGAACCTGTAAGGTCATAACCGAGGACAACGTCTGCCCCGTCTGCAAGGGCTCGGAGCTGAGCGAGGATTTCCTCGGCTTCGTGATCATCCTCGACCCGGGGAAATCCCAGATAGCCGCGAAGATGGAGATCAAAGAGGCTGGGCAGTACGCCCTCAAGATCAGGTAAGAGGGCTGAACGCCGAACGTTGTGGACCGCTATGAGAACCCTTCTGCTCCCAGAGGCGATGAGGGCCGAATTGAAGACGCCTCTCGGGCAATTATTGAAGGGCGAGCCCGCTGGAACGATCAATGAACTGAAAAAAAGGCTATCTTCGCTCAAGCCTCCGATCTTCGCCTCGGTAGGGGACTATGTCTCAGGTAACCTGCTGGCAGCGGGTATCAAGCCGGACATCGTGGTCGTGGATAACAGGATCATGAGGGAGAGGGTTGCCCCAATCGTTCATAGCATGAGGCAGGTGAACGTCTCAAACCCGGCAGGAACGATCCAAGAGGGCGCCTGGCGTGTCCTCGACGACGCGATAACGCTTAAAAGGAAGCTGGCTGTAGTCGTTGAAGGCGAAGAAGACCTCCTGGTCCTACCCCTGATGGCCTCCATGCCAACAGGGTCGGTGATAGTTTATGGCCAACCCGGTGAGGGGCTGGTCGTGGTGACCGTCACCGAGGAGCGACGAGGTTGGGCCAGAGGCTTCATGGGCAGGATGCAGGAGAAGTCGTCATGAAACTCGAGCTGACGTCGACACGGAACAACCCCATATTGGGTAGGAAGGAGATCACCTTCAGGATAGAGGAGCCATCGACACCGAGCAGAGCAGATGTGAGGAGGGAGATAGCGGTCCTGATGAGGACGGATGTCGACAAGGTCTACCTCAGGTGCCTTAACACGACATCGGGGACGAGGGTGACCACCGGCACGGTGCACGTCTACGACGACGCCGCCAACGCCCTCAAGGTTGAGCCGAAGCACATAGTCGCCAGGAACAACCCGACAGAGAAGACGGAGAAGGCTGAGGAGACGCCGAGAGCCGAGGAGAAGCCGAAGGAGAAGTCCGAGGAGGCTGATGCCTAATGTCCGAGAAAAAGAAGACCAAATTAGCTGACTCTGTGTCGAAGAAGTATGAGATCAAGGACGGGAAGCTGGAGCGGAAGAGGCCGTTCTGTAACAGGTGCGGCAGAGGCTACTTCATGGCGGACCACGGGAACAGGTACACATGCGGCAACTGCGGCTTCACCATCTACAAGACGAAGACCGAGGCATAGCACTAGCACCCTTCGTCATTAAACCTGATGCATTTATTCGGAGACGCCACGAAGGGATTAAATCCGATCCATATCACTCTTAATCCGACTCAAATTGTTTGAGATCGAGAAGATAGAGGTCGGGGGCAAGACCTTCCACGCCTTGAAGGCCACTCTGCCTGATCTGCCCCCGTTGTTACTCATAAAGGGGAGCAAGGGATTCGTAATGTGCAGCTACTTGAATATCGAAACGGCAGAGAAGCTCGGCGCCGCGGCAGCGATCGTCAGCGGCGTGAAGACGTTCGACGATGTCCTCAACGCCCAGATCAAGACGTCGACGACAAAGGCGAAGGCGCTCGGCCTAGAGCCCGGCAGAGTCGTGAGGGAAGTCATAGCCAAGTTGGGCTAGGAGCACTCATTCACTAACTCCATCACCCTCTTTTTGGCGCTCCTCATCAGGTTCTTCCCGTGGCTTAAGAGGATCTTGTTGAAATCATAGTCGAGGAGCTTCCCTATACCCTTCGTCGCCGACTCAACATCATCGCAGTACTTTTCAGGGGGTGCGTAGAGGTTCCCGTGCCTGTCGCCGAAGATCGTGTCCCCTGCGATGATCAGCCTGTGCTTCCTGATGTAGAAGCAGAGGTTTCCCTTCGAGTGCCCGGGGATGTGGATCACCTCGATGCCTCCGCAGGCGTCGATGACATCGCTATCCTCGAGGCCCATGTCGGCGTCTACTCCCGTCTGTTCCTTGAGGCTCTCGATGTCTCCCTCGCCGAGCATCACCTCGGCGCCCGTCAGCTCCTTCACCTCCCTGAGGTTGTCTATGTGGTCACCGTGGGCGTGGGTTATCAGTATGAGCTTGATGTCCCTCCAGTCCCTTCCCATACCGTCGAGCTCTGCCTTGATGTTTTTCTTGCATTTCTTGGTGAACCCCACATCGATGAGGATGAGACCACCCTCGCAATCTAAGATGTAGACCTCCGTGTCAAGGCCGTCGGCCTTGGCGACCTCGATTGTCCTGACCCCTTTCAAGACCTCTACCATTTCGGCTCCAGTTTATGAAGGCCACGATCGGTGCTTAATGCCTTTTTATCCCAATCCTTGAGGCTGATGGTTATTCTTCGATTACGATGATCTTCGTCGTTGATGTAAATCCACCGATCATGACGACTGGTCTCCCGAAGTGCCTCTTCAGGAGCTTTAGGAGCGCGGTGTTCGCCTTGCCCTTTTGCCTTGGGGCTGATACCTTGACGACATAGTGTTTCTCGTCGACCTTGAGCACCTCATTGACCCTGGAACTCGCCTTGACCTCGACCTCTATCCTCATCGGGCTTCTCATTTACTTGTTGTAGGCTGTTAAACAAGCTTTGTTCCTCAGTGGGCGAGGACGTGCCTGTCAAGGATGTAGCAGATCATGGTGCCCTTGAAAACTATTTTACCCTCCACTTGCACCTCAACAGCCACCTCTCTGCGTTTCCCGTCCCGCTCCTTGACCATCGCCGTCGCCCTCATCTTCTCACCCAGCCTCACTGGGGCTGTGAACTTGACATCGGTGCTGCCTATCACGACATAAGGGTGGTTGACGGCAAGCATCGCGGCGTAGTCGGCGAGCCCGAATGTGAAGCCTCCGTGCACGAGGCCCTCGTCGTCGACCACCATATCCTTCGTCGTCACGAGGTCAACCACGGCCCTCGAGTCGTCCTCGATCAGGGTTGGTCTACCGAGCAGGGATGAAGAGGCCATAAGGTGCGTCTTGACTACGAAATCCCTATCCATGGCTCTCGCTGAACTCCTCTCACCTTGTTCCTTTTATGAATAACGTTAAAAGTGGTTTTACGTCTCATGATAGGGATCGGTATGAAGTTTCTGACTTTTAAAAAAGGTAAGGAGTGTGGTTTAGGGGTCCTAGTGAAGGATCACGTTCTCGACCTGAACGCCGCCTTCGAGGAGCACCTTGGAGGCTCCTTCAAGGGACAGGAACCGCCTTGCCTAGACATGCTCTCTTTTCTAGACCTCGGCGCTGAGGGCCTCGCCGAGGCGAAGAAGGCCGTGAATGAGGCCGACAAGGCATCGGGAATCTACAGGCTCGGGGAGGTCGGCGTCGCCGCTCCGATCCCTAGGCCGAGGAAGAACATCGTCTGCCTCGGGTTGAACTATGTGGATCACGTTCAGGAGGGCGCGAAGGCGAGGAAGGAGCCGCCTAGGGAACTGCCGCCTGTGCCCATATTCTTCACCAAGCCTCCGACCGCCGTCGTCGGGCCGTACGACGAGATAGTGTACCCGCGGGTGACCGAGAAGCTCGACTACGAGCTCGAGCTAGCCTTCGTGATAGGCAAGGCCGGGAAGTACATCCCGGAGGAGAGGGTCTACGACCACATCGCAGGATACACCGTCTTCAACGACGTCTCGGCCCGCGACCTACAGAGGGCGCACCAGCAGTGGTTCAGGGGGAAGAGCCTCGACACGTTCGCGCCGATGGGCCCGTACCTAGTAACGCCGGACGAAGTCGGGGACCCTCAGAGCCTGGACATGTGGCTGAAGGTGAACGGCGAGGAGAGGCAGAGGTCCAACACGAGGCAGATGATCTTCAGCATAAAGAGGATCGTGAGCACCCTCTCCGCGGGCATCACCCTAGAGGTCGGAGACATCTTCGCCACAGGCACCCCGTCCGGCGTGGGATCGGCTCACCCCAAGGGACTGCTCAAGGTGGGCGACGAGGTCGAAGCCTGGATAGACAAGGTCGGCTCACTGAAGAACAGAGTCGTGTCCGAGAAGTGAGGAACTAGCAAGACGGTTCCTTCAATAGCAGGCACCGTGAGGCTACGACTATTACACCTAGTAGCCGCCGCAAAGAGAACCAGAGAAATCCGCCAAACTAAAAAACAAGACAGAAAAAGGGGGAACCGTGGCGACGACGACCACACCCCCCTCCCCCACCTACACGCAAGGAGAGGACCTAGTCGCCGCCATCAGCCGTCATCTCCATCGTGAGGCCCCCGCCCCTCTCAAGCCTCAGCGTCAGCGCCTCGAACAGAACCCTGAATATCCTGATCTTGCCGTACCTCTTCTCGCCCACAAGCCCGAGCTCCGAGAGCCTGGCAAGGTGGCGCTCAACGCTCGTGTAGTTCAGCCCCGTCCGCCTGCTGACCTCGCTTATGTTCAGCTCACCGCTCCCGGCGAGCACCACAAGCACCCTCACCCTGCCACGTGAGCCGAGAACCTCCTCGGCGTCGACCCTAGACCTGCTCAAGCGCCCCCACCACCCCCCTCTCAAGCTCCGCCGCCGGAACCCTGAGGCTGATCAGCTGGGTCCTCCC
Source organism: uncultured Candidatus Bathyarchaeia archaeon (assembly GCA_964650675.1). Lineage (GTDB taxonomy): Archaea > Thermoproteota > Bathyarchaeia > TCS64 > TCS64 > UBA8941. The sequence continues at coordinate 1,735 of CAZYUK010000002.1, read as the reverse complement.
CTGAGGCGAGGCGTCGAGCCTGACATCCACCAGAGAGAGCCCCCCAACCTGGCCGAGGTACTTCCAGAACTGCGTGTGGCCCCGAGGCTCCTCGCCGTACTCCTCGCACACCACCCTGTACGCCCCCTCGGCCTCCCCGGTCGTCGCGTGGGGGCTGGCGCTGTGTTTGAAGAACCTGGCTATGCCGAGTAGGACGAGCAGCTCGTGTCGGCTGAGCTGCGCCAAGGACTCCTCCCTCATGAGCGGGGAGAGTCCGGCGGCCGCCCTCCTGACGTGCTCAGGGGTTACCTGCCGGGCCCCGTCGTTGTCGGTTAACAAACCGGCCCTCCAGAGGAGGTCTATCGCGTACCGGGCGTCCCCGTGCTCGGCGGCTGCGAGCTCCGCGATGAAGTCGACGACCTCCGAGGGCATCGCGTCCTTCCTGAACGCCAGCTCGGCGCGGCTCTTCGCTATGTCGGAGAGCTGGGGCGAGCTGTACTCGCTCATCGTCACCACGTTTCTCTGCAGGCTGCTAAGGGTGCTCGCGTCCAGCCCCCTGAAGGCGTCTGCCGTCTTAGAGATGCAGATGAGGCTCAGCCGCCTCGGCCCCTCGGGGCGCCCCTCCTGGACCCTGGTGAGGTTGTAGATGGCGTCGCTCCCCTCAGCCCCTATCAGGGCGTCGACCTCGTCGAGGCAGAGTAGGAGCTGTGTGTCCTCCTCGTCGAGGAGTTGCATCAGCGTGTCCATGAGCTCGTTAGCGGCGTAGCCCCTCTCGGGGAACTCGGGGCGGAGGGTCCTGACCACCCTCCTGAGGACCATGAATAGGCTGCCCCTAAGCTCCCTGCAGTTGACATGGATGTACCGTGCCCTCACGTGCCTCCTCTTCGCGTCCTCAACGAGCCGCCTACCGAATATCTGGGCGAGGGCAGTCTTACCGGTGCCCACGCCGCCGAGGATGATCGCCCTCTGGCTCATCTCGTACGGGGCGGAGAGGATGTGGTCAAACATCAGTCCGAGGAGCCTCATCTCCCCGTCCCTGTGAAGCAGCATCCGAGGGATGTAGTTGATGTCGAGGACACCCTTGTCAACGAAAACACTCACAGCCTCGCCCAAGGATGGTAACCCCTATGCGTGAGCCTTCTCGGGAGCGGATTTATGCTTTACGTCCGTTTCAGCATATAATCTGCGGAGGGATAAGTGAAAGTGGCTCGGCTGCTTGAAGGCTCGGATAGCTGGAGAGAAGCAAACGATAGCTCAATCCAAGAACCTTAAAACCTTTAACGGTCGAAGACGACGGTTCTTCTGGGATTAAGAGTTGCCGAGCTTCTCCACCGGCAAGATACCCTCGGAGGTCCTGAGGCAGGTCGTGTTCAGCCGCCTAGGCGCGTCCTCTGAGAGGATCCTGTGCGGACCGGCAGTAGGAGAGGACGCCGCCGTCATCGACATGGGCGATAAGGTGCTCGTCGCTAAGGCGAACCCAGTAACAGCCGCCGTCGGGCACGTCGGCTGGCTCACGGTCCACATCAACGCCAACGACGTCGCTTCACGAGGGGCAAGGCCACTCTGGTTCCTGTGTACAATAATGCTTCCCGAGGCCTCGGATGAGACTCTCCTCGAGGAGATAATGGAGGACATCGATGAGGCATGCTGTGAGGTCGGGGCAAGCCTCGTCGGGGGCCACACAGAGTGCACGCCTGGGCTAGACAGGCCAATCCTCTCAGGCGTAATGATAGGAGAAACGAAAAAGGGAGGATAC
>CAZYUK010000001.1:0-34394 GCA_964650675.1 uncultured Candidatus Bathyarchaeia archaeon | reverse complement strand
CCTGGGCGCAGGCGTATTCGTCCCCGGCGTCCGCCTCATAGCTAGCAGGTTTAGGGAGGGCGAAAGGGGAACGGCGCTTGGATTACTCAATGTGGGCGGAAGCCTCGGCTTGGTCGTGGCCACGTGGGCGACCCCGTTCCTCTGCCTATTCATAGGCTGGAGGCTCTCGATGATGGTCTTAGGAGCCGTAGGTCTCATCGCGGCGGCGATGATGTTTGTCACTTTGAGTGACAGGGAGAAGACGGTGCCAGCCTTCAGGAGCGGCTTCTGGAGTCCTCTAAGGATCCCATCTTTCTGGGCGCTTTCATTCGTACAGTTCATCAGGCTCGGCTCGTATTACACTTTCATAGCCTGGCTGCCGCTTATGTTGAAGGAGGAGTACGGCTTCGGCCTCGTCATGGCCGGTGTCGCGATTTCGCTTTTCAACTTCGCCGGAATGGTCTCGAATCCCCTCGGTGGCGTCCTTTCAGATAGGGTCGGGGAGAAGACCGTGCTTCTCGTTTCATTCGGCCTCCTGGCGATGAATATTTTGTGGCTGATAACGCTGGGTCCAGCCGGGGCCCCAATCTACTTCGCCTCCTTCATGCTCGGGTGGCTGATCAACTTCGTGAGGAGCCCGGCTTTCACGATAATACCCAAACTCTTCGGCGTTGAGTCAGCGGGCGCTACTTCTGGCATTAACAATACTTTCGCGTCCGTCGGTGCTTTGACTCTGCCGTTGCTCCTCGGCTATGTCAGAGATACTACTGCCTCATACGACTCCGGGTGGATCGCGCTTTCCAGCTTGATCTTGATGGGGACCGCTCTCTTAGCTCTGATAAGGGCTCAGAAAGACTTGGCTTGAAATAGTGTTTTAGGAACCTTTTTTAAAAGGACGATTGTTCCTTTCTACCGCAAGAAGGGAATTGTGTCATGCCCTATTGTCCTAGATGCGGGAAAGAGGTCAAGGAAGACGATGTCTACTGCCCTCAATGCCAAGCGCCATTGAAGGTCGGGAGGCCGATCTACAAGCGCCACGACGAGAAGGAGGAAAAGTCTGAGAAGGGCGAGAAGGAGGAAAAGTCTGAGAAGGGTGAGAAATCCGAGAAGGGCGAGCATGAGGACAGGGCCCTCGGCGCCCTCACGGGCGGGCTGATCCTACTCTGGCTCGGCGTCTCATTCCTCATCAGGGACTACGGCTACATAACATGGGTAAACTGGTGGCAGTATTTCGTGCTCGGCGTCGGGGCGATACTTATCCTACGTGGCCTCATGGCCTATGTCAGGACGAGCAGCTGGCGTGCGGCGGTGGGTTACGTCATCGGGGGTGCAATCATTGCTCTCTTCGGCGCCGGCGAGATATATGGGATAAGTAACTGGTGGGCGGTCATCTTCATAATCGTCGGCGTCTACATAATCCTCTCAGGCTTCACGCAGAGAGGGAAGAGCCCTCGTCCCTAGAGGAACCATCGGTACAGCGCCCTGTATAACAGGTGCTCTAGGACGACCTCCGGTCGGTCCCGCCCGAAGACCCTGAAATAGTTCTTACCCATCGCCTCGACGAGGTCGCCTATCTCGTACCTCGGCAGGATGCTCGTCGAGACGATGAGGCGACCCCATTCACCGCGCCTCAACTCGGATAGCATCTTGACACCGTCCCCCGTCTTCGCCTCGAAGAAGTAGGCGTCATAGTTGGGCATTATGTATGGCAGATCATCCCTCTGCTGGCCGAAGGCGCCCTCCGTGGCCGTGTACATCTCGACGACGGGAACATCGCCGTACATCATCCTCAGCCTAGGTGCGTATCTCGTCTGTATCTTCGCGACGCTCGTGCTGTAGACGACCTTCAATCGCCAGAGCTCCTTCGGGTAGACGCCGTGCCTCCTCTTCAGGTATCTGGCGAAGCCGGTCTGGACAGGCGCCACCCCTATTATGCTTACGATCTCCCTGTCCTTGGCCTTCCCGTAGATGTACTCGTAGCGCTGCTCCCAGTCGTCCTCCGTCAACCCCGTTTTCAGGGAGTCTATCTCCTCCTGCCTCGGCACGAGGCTGAGTCCCGCCATCATCGGGTTCAGTCTCGCGTAGGTGCCTGAGCTGAAGCCGTACACGACGTCACGATCGCCAATCTTCATCGTCTCGGTGTTGGAGGGGAACTGGAGGTTGAGGACGCCGCCGGCGAGCAGCTCCAGTCCCCCATGCCTCATGCTGAAGTTAAGGACGGCTCTGGAGCCGCACCTTACTATGTCCTGGAGATGCCTCGACGTCACCGGTATGACCTTCGACCTGCCCGTCGTCCCCCTCGTCATGACCCAGGTGAGAGGCTCCTCGGGGAGGAAGACCCTGTAGCCCTCATCCCTGACCCTCATGAACCAAGGCTCGACCTCGTCGTACCTGACAACTGGGAAACTTCGTCTGTATTCTTCTATGGATTCGACGGAGGCGGCAGAGTGAGTCTCCCCATACTCAGTTTTGGCGTAACCTTCGAGGAGCCGCATGAGCAGGCTCCGCTGACTCGAACCGGGATCACTAAGGGATGAATCCCAATCCGAGAGGGTCTTCGTGATTCTCGCAAGAGGGTCCTCAGGAGCCTTGGGCATATCCGTAATACTCACCCAAATGCCAATATTAGGGGTTCTTATGGCGCCGCCCCCTTTTTAACCACGCCCCATCCTATTCACTCCCGATGATTATGAAGAGGCAGGTCGTCCTGACCGTGGCGGAGTCCAAGCGGCTGATAGCTAAGGGCGTCGCCGCCTTGCCCGAGGTACAGAGGGCTATGAGGGAAGGCACAGTCGTCGTGGCGACTGGCACCACAAACTCCTACGTCCTCGAGGAGCTGACTGGGGAGAGGATCGATAAGAGGCGGTACAGGAGTGGCATAACCACGCCCGATGTTCCGGAGAAACATGCGACGCCACAGGGGGAGACTATCCCCGACGTCGTTTTCAGGAACGGCAAGATAGCGAAGGAGCTCAACAGGTTCACCGCGATAGAGCAGATGAAGAAGGGGGACGTCTACATCAAGGGAGCCAACGCCCTAGACTACGTCGATCAAGTAGCGGGCGTCTTGATAGGTGACCCGAAGGGAGGAACGGTTGGAGCAGTCCTCGGCGGCATAATTGGAAAGCAGATAAACCTCGTAATACCGGTTGGCCTGGAGAAGCTGGTCTACGAGGATATCAACGACCTCCACCTACTCGCCATGGAGGAGGACTACGAGGGTCCAAGGATGTGGCCGATAACCGGCATCATAGTCACCGAGATCGAAGCCCTCGAGGTGCTTGCCGGAGTCTACGCGACCCTGTACGCGGCCGGCGGCGTCGCAGGCGCCGAGGGCAGTGTGAGGCTGATGATCGAAGGCGTCGATAAGAACGTCGAGGCGGCCCTCGAGCTTGTCAACTCTGTCAAGGGCGAGCCACGCTACCTACTCTAGGGGTTGTGGGATGCTCAGGGAAGAGACCTTAGGGCTTCTACGTAGATTCGGCGTCACGGCGGACCCCTCGAGGGATGAACAGCACATCGTCGACGCCGACCTCATCAGGCGTATGATCGACGCCGCTGAGGTGGGCGCAAACGATACCGTTCTTGAGGTCGGGGCAGGCGCAGGAAACATCACACTGTACCTCGCCGAGAGGGCACTAAAGGTCTACGCCATAGAGAAGAACCCCAAGTTTCTTCCGATCCTGAGGGAGAGGCTGGGAGACCTTAGAAACGTAGAGGTCATCGAGGGTGACGCGTTGATCGTCGAGCTCCCAGAATTCGATAAGGTCGTCTCCAACCTCCCTTATAGCATCTCGGAGGCTCTCATCCAGAGGCTCATGAGGAAGAGATTCAAGGCTGCGTCGATACTGGTCTCGTCTTCTTTCGCCCGAATCCTGTTGGCGGAAGAGGAGGAGGCGGAGTACAGCAGACTCACGTTTGCATCGAACCTCTTCTTCGATGTGAGACTCGTCGAGCAGGTTCCGCCCTCCGCCTATTATCCGGAGCCTGATACGTCCACCAGCCTATTGACTCTGAGGCCTAGGCGGGTCTCCTCGCCGGCCGGGGCGATAATGAGGGGCGTCATTTTGAGGGGTGACAAGAAGCTGAAGAATGCGCTGGTGGATGCCGTGATAGGTGCTCACTCGGAGCATGGCACACCCTCAACCAAGCGCGCCGCTAAGAAATATGTTGAGAGATTGGAGATCGGAAGGGAGGCGGAAGCATGGGTAGCCAGGCTGCCCCTCCGAAGCCTTGAGAGTATATTTGAGAGGCTTAGATCATTTACCTGATCAATAACCGCAGAAAGCCTGATGACAAGACAGAAAGGGCATGATCCCAACGAGGATGGGAGAATCGGTGTCCTAAAACACAGGAAATGCGGCGCCAAGCATCTAATATGGTGAATAAATATAAGGCTGGAGCCCATAGTTCAAACCTGAACCGGAATTGAAGGCATACGTCCTGCTTAACACCGAGCTCGGCAAGGAGGCCGAGGTGACGAAGGCCCTGAGCGGCGTCAAGGAGATCAAGGCGATCTACTCCCTTTACGGCATCTACGATGTGATAGTTGAGATAGAGGCCGACACGATGGATAAGGTGAAGGAGACAGTCTTTAACCACATCAGGCGCCTTGACAACGTGAAGAGCACCATAACATTGATCACATACGGCGAATCGATAAACAGGAGCTAGCTGGAGATCTAAAGTAACCGCCTCACTGTGTGCCCAGTCACATCAACAGGATATAGACAAAATGGGAGATCATCAACAGGAGCCAGGAGCTGTTCTAGAAAACCCCCTTCGACAACGCCTCTGGCTCCGATAATCCTGCTCCCATGAAAAATCAATCCTTTTATCTCGGACGTTGGTAAAGAGGGCGTGTGATAACGGAATGAGAGAATCTTCGGCGCTTTGGTTCGGCGGGGTTCTCCTCGGCATAGGCGTCGGGTGGTACATCTTCAGCTCCGTAGACCTAAGCCAGAACACGATGGCATGGTTGTTCATAATCCTCGGGGCTGGGGTGATTCTATCCGGATTAATGAGATGGATCAGTCCAGGTTCTCCATTCAACAGGCTCGGCGGCTCCATAGCGGGCGGCCTGGTCATAGCTCTCTTCATGACCCAGGGCTTCTCCTTCATATCCAGCTTTTCAGGCACCGGAGGCTGGGGGCCCTACACAGCCCAGGACATCAAGACGTTCACAGGCGCGTCCACGGAGCCCGGCGTCTACTTCAGGGTCGATAACATAAACGGCCCCGTCACCGTCTCCACCTGGGATAGGAACGAGTACGAGGTCACCGCGGTCGTCAAGGCGAGGGGCTTCTCCCAGAACGAGGCTGACCAGAACCTAGCGAGGATGACGATCTCCATGAACAAGGACGTCGTCGGGGGAAAACAGCAGCTCATCCTCACCTACGACTACCCGAGCACACCTAATCCACCGTATAGCGTGGAGGTCACAGTCAAGCTGCCCTCATCTTCAAGGATCGACTTGAACCTGGCGTCCAGCAACGGCTACATAACCCTAACCGAAATACTGAACGGGGGGACGATAAGCCTCCTCACCTCCAATGGCAGGTTCACGTTCACGAACGTGTCCGCCGACACCATCACGGGCAGCACCTCAAACGGCGGGGTTGAGGGCCGTGTTGATGCGAGGGTCATGGATGTTTCGACCAGCAACGGCCCCATATCCTTAGCAATCACGGGCTCCGTCAGCGGAAGCTACGATCTGTCAACCTCGAACGGCGCCGTGAACATAAGCACGCCCTCCTCCGCAGGCTACAGGGTCGCCGCCAGGACAAGCAACGGCGTCGTGACCTTCGACCTACCGAACCTCAGCTACTCGAGGAACACAAACACGGATAAGTCGGCTCAGACCACCGGCTACGACTCCTTCGCAGTGAAATTGGTCATCGATGTCTCTACGAGCAACGGCAACGTCAGGATCGGCCCAGCAGGCACCACGATTTAAGTCGGTGAGGCGTGAGAGGGCATCCGCCCACTCAAGGTGGCTGTCTGGAGAACAATCCCAATTTTTATTCGGTTCGGATATCGAAGCAGGGGCTAATAGTAACATTTTAATAATGTTTTTATCCTTTACCGCTACACACTGCTGGGAGATTTCCGCGTGTCAAGGGAATTCAACTACATAGTGAGACTGCAAGGCACCAACCTAGACGGCACGAAGACGGTCCCATACGCCCTCTGCGACATAAAGGGGGTCGGCATAAGGCTCGCACTCTCGATAACGAAGGCCTCGGAGATCGACGCAACGACCAGGCTTGGAAGCCTATCGGACGCGGATGTCAAGAGGCTTGATGAGGCCCTCAAGGACCCGGTCAAGAGCGGTCTCCCGAAGTGGATACTCAACAGGCGGAAGGACCCGATGACAGGGGAAGATATCCACCTCCTGGGGTCCGACCTCGGTTTCAGGCTCAAGGAGGATATAGAGCTGATGAGGGAGACCCGGAGCTGGAAGGGTGAACGCCACGCGAGGGGGATAAAGGTTCGCGGACAGCACACGAAGACCACCGCCAGGAAGGGACGGAGCGTGGGCGTCAGCAAGAAGCAGCAGCTTCAGGCACAGCAGCAGGCGCAGGCACAGCAGGAGCAGCAAAGGGATTAGAGGGCTTGTAGATGGGAGATCCTAAGAGGAAGCACAAGAAGTACACGACCCCGCAGCGCCCCTACGACACAGAGAACCTGATGGAGGAGCTGAAGCTGATAGGGGGCTACGGTCTCCGCAACAAGCGTGAGCTCTGGCGCCTCAAGACCGAGCTCAGCGAGCTCCGGCGGAGGGCGAGGGGTATCCTCTCCCTGGGCGCCGAGGAGAGGGCCGTCAGGCAGAAGGAGCTCATGGACAAGCTCAACAAGATGGGGCTTGTGGGGCCCAACGGAACCCCTGAGGACGTCCTCACCCTGAGCATCGAGGATCTCCTCGAAAGGAGGCTCCAGACATACATAGTCAGGAGGGGGCTCGCCAGGGGCTTCTTCCAGGCGAGGCAGCTGATAGTACACGGCCACATTTCGATCGATGGCAGGAAGGTGACCGCGCCGAGCTACCACGTCAGGATAGACGATGAGAGGACGCTGGACTACGCGGCCTCGAGCCCGTACGCCTCCAAGGATCACCCGCTCCGCAGGGCGATGGCGGTAGAGGAAGCAGCTGGAGGAGTGAAGGTTGAGCGGTGAAGAGAAATGGGCTATAGTCCACATCTATAGCAGCTTCAACAACACGATCATCCACATGACGGATGCGACGGGCGCCGAGACCCTCGGCTTCGCCACGGGGGGCATGTTCGTCAAGGCGGACAGGCTCAAGCCGAGCCCATACGCGGCGATGAAGGCTGCTCAGCAGATCGCCGACTGGGGCAGGGACAAGGGCGTGAACGCCATCCACATCAAGGTCAGGGCGCCCGGGGGAAGCGGGTCGAAGACCCCGGGGCCAGGGGCACAGGCCGCCATCCGCATCCTGGCAAGGAGCGGCTTCAGGATCGGCAGGATAGAGGAGACCACCCCGACACCCCACGACGGCACGAGGAAGCCCGGCGGAAGGAGAGGCAGAAGGCCCTAGGCGTTCGGTTGGGATGGATTTGAAGGTCAACGTGCTTGGCGTAAGCGACGAGGTCATCAGGTTCGTCGTCGAGGAGTGCGACGTGGCTCTGGCCAACGCGCTCAGGCGCACGATGATAGCCGAGGTGCCGACCATGGCCATAGACGACATCTTCTACTTCGACAACTCCTCCGTGGTCCCCGACGAGGTCCTGGCCCACAGGATAGGCATGGTGCCGCTGAAGACGGACCTAGACCACTACGTCCTGCCGGAGAGGTGTGACTGCGGCGCGGAGCTCGGATGCCCGAAGTGCAGGGTGGCCCTCACCCTGGACATCAAGGCGGGAGCCGGGAGCCGGGTCGTGTACTCGGGCGACATCGTCTCCGCTGATCCGGGGACGACGCCGGTCAGCCAGTACATCCCGTTGGCGAAGTTGGCGCCCGGGCAGGCAATCAGGTTCGAGGCGTACGCCCAGCTGGGCAGGGGGAAGATCAACTCCAAATGGTCGCCCGTATCTATGGCAATCTACCAGAATGTAGCCGAAATCACGTCGACTGATAAGGCGCTCATTAAGGCATGCGCTACGGATTGTCCCAGGGCAGTGATCCCAGTCAGCGCCACCAAGATCAGGGTCGTGGATGTCCAGTCCTTTAACAGAACCGATTCATGCAAGCAACTCCTCGGCGAGGGCTCCCTCAGGGAACATATGAAGGAGAACGAGTTCGCTTTCACGGTCGAGTCGACCGGCGCCCTGAAGCCTGAGCGGATAGTCGCCGAGGCGGTGAAGATCCTGGAGGAGAAGCTCGTGGAGCTCACCAAGAAGCTTGACGGGGGCGAGGTGCACGAGGAGATACTCGACTTCGAGGCCCCTCAGGAGGTCGGCCGCAAGCTGTACGCCGTGGGCACTGGCGACTTCGACGAGGAGGAGGAAGGCGAGGGAGAGGAGGAGGGAGGACCACCTTTTGAGGAACCCTGAGTTACTTAAGACGATTAAGGAGCTGAAAACAGCAGCGAAGAGGACGGGGAAGCCCATCTGGGCCGCGCTGGCGGAGGAGTTGGAGGGGTCGAAGAGGAACAGGGCCGCCGTTAACCTGAGCACGATCGAGAGGAATACGAGGGAGGGAGAAATCGTCGCCGTACCCGGCAAGGTCCTCGCCTCAGGCAGCCTCACTCATCCTGTTACGGTGGCTGCCTTCGACTTCTCGGGTTTGGCGAGGCAAAAGATACTCTCATCGAAGGGCGAGGTGAAGAGTCTTACCCAGCTGCTCACGGAGGGCGTCGACGCCTCCAAGGTGAAGATACTAAAATAATTTTTAGGCGCCTATCAACAGTGGCTGAAACATTTAAATTTTGACTCCTGTATGAGTGTTGGCGAGTGGGTTCGTAGCTCAGCAAGGCAGAGCGGCGGCCTCTTAAGCCGTTGGCCGAGGGTTCGAATCCCTCCGGACCCGCCAATCTACAACATTAGCCTAAAGGCGTTGGAGGAAGGGGCAACCTTGTCCGGTAAAGGTTATTAAAGTCATTCTTCTTTTTTCAATGAAGCGATTCTCCGATGGAACTAACTCAATATTTAGAATATAATAGGAGATACAAGGGCCCCGTGAGGCTGGTCGTTCTCGATTGGGCCGGTGTAACAGTAGATTATGGATGCTATGCACCTACTGTAGCGTTTATTGAGGTATTCAGGAGAAAGGGTATCGATATCTCCATGGAGCAAGCCAGAGGGCCCATGGGGAGACACAAGAGGGATCACATAAAATGCATCTTTGAATGGTACCCCGATGTACAAAATAAGTGGAAGGAAAAATACGGAAGAGAATGGACGGATACCGACGTCGAGGACATGTTCGAAAACTTGTTCAAGCCCGTCCAATTGGAGGTGATCCGTCGCTACTCTAAGCTGATTTCTGGAACCGTTGAGGCAGTAGAGCGTATTCGAAGGAAGGGCGTGAAGATCGGATCAACAACGGGGTACTTCAGAGAAGCCTCAGAGATCAATTTAGAGGAGGCCACGAAGCAAGGTTACAGGCCGGACGCGACGTTCTGTTCAGATGATGTTCCGGCTGGGAGGCCAAGCCCGTGGATGGTGATGAGGAACATGATGGAGACGGATGTGTATCCACCGGCGGCGGTCGTGAAGGTAGATGACACGGTCGTCGGTGTAGAGGAGGGCCTCAACGTCGGAACATGGGCGGTGGGCATCTCGAAGACGGGGACGCTTGTGGGGCTCGATGAGGAGGAGATCAGGGACACGCCGGCGCCAAAGCTGAGGTCAATGATCGCTGAGGCTGACGATAAGCTTCGGCGGGCCGGAGCCCACTATGTCATCGAGGGCATCTCTCAGCTGCCATCAATCGTTGAGAGGATCGAGGAGAGGCTGAGGAGGGGCGAGGCGCCCTAAGCGAAGCAGGTGTCAAGAAATATCAGTCTACGATCCCGAGGACGAGTATAAGAGGCTACACCCGAAGTCCCGTAAGATGTGGCTCGAAGCCTCGAAGTATCTTCCTGGTGGAGTCTCGGCGTACGGCCAGTTCAGGAAGCCCTTCCCGCTGTACTTCGCAAAGGCGAAGGGGGCCAGGCTCTGGGATGTGGACGGGCTGGAGTACATCGATGTTCACTGTGGCTACGGACCGATGATCCTCGGCCACAACCATCCTAAGGTCCAGGAGACGCTCGAGGAAGCAAAGGAGAGGGGAATACAGTATGGCGCACCACCCGAAACGCTGTATCGGTGGGCGAAGATCATCGCCAAGCATGTTCCATCAATAGAGAAGATCCGATTCGTTAACTCTGGCTCCGAGGCCGTCACCTATGCTGTTAGGTTGGCGAGGGGTTACACGGGGCGGAGCAAGGTATGCAAACCCGAGGGATCCTACCATGGGACCTCTGACTGGTCTTTGGCGAGTACATCAGAGTTCGATGGCCCATCCAAAGAGCCGGTCCCGGTGCCACACTCCCTCGGCCTGGGTCACATCATTGAAGACTTTGTGATAGTCCCTTGGAACGACGTCGACTCGGCCGTGAGGCAGATCGAGAGGCACGCCGATGAGCTCGCCTGCGTGTTGATGGAGCCCATCTCGGGCACAGGCCTCGGCTTCGTCGAGCCTGATAGGGAGTACCTGAAGGCGATCAGGGAGGTCACCGCCGACAACGACATACCTCTGATATTCGATGAGGTGATGGTCGGTTTCCGTTGGGGTAATATGAGCTGCGCACAAGGCTACCTCGGAGTCAGGCCGGATATAACCCTGCTTGGGAAGGTGATAGGGGGCGGGGCTCCCGTAGGAGCCTACGGTGGTAGGGGGGACATCATGGAGTTTGTATCGCCTACCCACGGCGGCAAAGTAGGGGAGCGGGTCTATCAAAGTGGCACGTTCTGCGGGAACCCCTTCACGGCCTCGGTCGGCATCGCTACATTAGAGTACCTAGACAGGCATGAAGGCGAGGTGTACCGACACATCAATGGCACGGCTGAGAGGATCAGGGCAGGGCTGAGGGGGATAGTTGAAGATGTAAAGATCCCTGTCCAAGTGGTTGGCAAATTTTCGGTATGGGAAGCTCACTTCATAGATAGACCATATCGGAACTTGAGAGAGTTCATGAAGGCAGACAGGGCGAGGCTCTTCAGAAATGATCTGGATCTGATAAACAGTGGGGTCTTCAAGCTGCCAGGCCACTTCGCATTCACAGGCTTGGCGCATACGGAGAAGGATATTGAAAAAATATTAAACTCATACAGGGAAGCCTACACCCGCTCTCGACGATGAAACAAGTATATATGACCAAAGCTCGTGCGCGACTCGCGTGTGATATCAAGGAAAAATTATTATAAAAACAAATATGAAGTAAGGGCTAACATATGCCGGAGCTGATTCCGTGATGACAGAAACCTCAGAGACCGCTAGAGCTGCTACCATAGGAATTGATGATTTGATTAGGGAGCTTGGAACCGACCCGGATAAGGGTCTCACGTCGCCTGAGGCGAAAAATAGGCTCGAGAAGTATGGTAAGAATGCACTGGGCGAGGCGGAGAAGGAGACATTCTGGTCAGCGCTAAAGGAAGAGTCCAGAGAGCCAATGATCCTCCTGCTGATAGGCGTCGGTGTACTCTACAGCATCTGGGGCAGCATACTCGACGCCGCGACGATCTTCACGGTGATCGCCGTCCTCGTCTTAAGCGAGGTCTACAACGAGTGGAAGGCTGAGCGGGGGATAGAGTCGCTGAGGGAGCTGACCGAGCCGATGCCGCTTGTGCTCAGGGATGGTAAGGTCAGCGAGGTCGACTCAGCCGAGCTTGTCCCCGGCGATGTCCTACCCCTCAGCGTAGGTGAGAGGATCCCAGCCGACTCCAGGTTGTACAGATCTTATGGCCTCCAACTAGATGAGTCGAGTCTGACGGGTGAGTCATTCCCCGTGCAGAAAACCGTGGAAGCCACATTACCCAGCGGGGCTCAGATCATGGACCTGACAAACATGGTTCTGTCCGGGACCCTCATCGTCCAGGGCGAAGGCGTCGCGATCGTCACCGCCACCGGCCGCAACACGGAGCTTGGACACATAGCGACGCTGACAGAGGAGGCCGAGGAGGAGGAGACCCCGCTCCAGGAGGCGATGGAGCAGCTCTCCGGGACATTGGTGTGGATTGCGCTGTTCTTCAGCGTCTCGATCCCAGCCCTCGGCTACTTGAGGGGCCAGCCGCTGCAGACGATGATCCTCACCGGCCTGTCGCTGTCCTTCGCTGTCATCCCAGAGGAGCTGCCAATCATAATCACCATGGTGCTGGCTGTGGGTACGTATGCCCTCAGCAGACGTGGCGCCCTGGTCAAGCGCCTGAGGGCTTCGGAGACGCTGGGCAGCGTCACAGTAATATGCACAGACAAGACGGGCACCATAACCGAGAGCACAATGAAGCTGGGTCACGTATACTCGGATGGCAAGCTATCAGAGTTGACCACGGAACCATCAATGCGAGAGAAGCTTGAGATGGCCATTATGGCAACAAGGGCTCAAACGACGCTCTTAAGCGAACGGCTCCGCGGCGTGAACCCGATGGGCGCCGCCCTGGTCGACTCAGCGGAGAAGTCTGGCCTAAACCTGGATGAGTTGGCGAAGAGAACCCTTGTGAGTGAGCTCAGCTTCGACTTGAGGAGCAAGACCGCGTCCTACTTCTACGATGAGGGGGGCAGGCTTCGCGTCTACACCAGCGGAGCGCCCGAGGCCGTGTTGGCCAAGTCGTCGAAGATTCTGATGGGTAGGAAGGTAGTAGCCTTAAGATCATCGGATCGGGCTCAGGCGGATGACGCGCTTGACAGGATAACCCAGATGGGCGAACGGTCGATCGGGGTCGCCTACAAGGATGTGCGAAATGCAGACATCGACGAGGAGCAGGTGAGCGAAATGATCTTCGTAGGGTTCATCGGCTTCATCGATCCACCCAGGAAGGAGGTCTCCGATGTGGTTAAGATGTGCAGAGGCGCGGGGATCCGGGTGATCATGCTCACGGGGGACCATCCCGAGACGGCGAAGGCGGTAGCTGCCCAGGTCGGCATCGAGTCAGAATCGGTTCTAATTGGGCCAAGGGTATCCGAGATGAGCGATGCCGAGCTGGGTGAGGCCCTGAAGACGACGAGCGTATTCGCGCGAATCACGCCAGAGCACAAGCTCCGGATAGTGAGGATCCTGAAGGAGGCCAATCAGGTCGTGGCCGTCACTGGGGACGGCGTGAACGACGCGCCAGCCCTGAAGGAGGCAGCGATCGGGATCGCCATGGGTGTGAGGGGGACGGATGCGGCGAAGGAGGCCGCGGACATCGTTCTCACAGACGACAACTTCGTCAGCATAGGCAGCGCGGTTCGTGAGGGGCGGAAGATATTTGACAATCTCCGGAAGGGGGTCAAGTACTACCTCGCCGTTAAGGTGGCACTTGTTTTGATATTCACTCTCCCAATAATTCTCAACGTGCCTCTGCCATTCGCCCCGATACAGATCATATTGCTCGAGATGTTCATGGACTTGGCCGCGTCGAGCGGCTTCGTCGCCGAGGGATTCGAGCCGGACTTGATGACCAGGCCGCCCAGGGACCCCTCAGCGAAGTTCTTAGACAGAGGGACCCTCATGGTGATCTTCGCCAGCGCCATAAGCCTATTCGTGGCTGTAAGCTTCTGCTACCTAACCGTGTATTACCGGAGTGGTGACCTCGTCTACGCTCAAACTGTCGCATTCTCGGCTTGGATCGTTAGCCACATACTGCTCGCCTTCGTGAGGCGGTCGGAGAAGGAGCCATTGCTAAAACGCGGAATTCTCTCTAACAGGGTGATGGTCCTCTGGGCACTCTCCGCCATAGGTCTCCTGCTGGCCGTCATCTACGTCCCCTTCCTGCAGGGCCTAGTCAAGGTCTCGGCGCTGAACTTGATTGACTGGGCCACTGTGGTCGCTGCCTCGGTCATCGCAACGATCTGGATTGAGGCCTGTAAGTACGTCGGCGAGAGGTGAATGCAGGGCCGTGCCCGCCGTGGCCTCATTCTTTTATGACGAAGGATGCGATGATCACCAGAGCTATACCTAGCCCCGCCGTCCACACCAGCCATGAAATCCAGATCGTCTCCACGTATCCTATGTTGCTAGTCTCGATGATGCCAAGGTAATCGACAAGGAAGGTTACAATGAACGACAGCCAAAACAACATAAATGCAACAATCCAGACCTTATCAGATTTCCTCATCTTTGTTCCACCATGCCTCTATTCCCAGCGCCAAATCTTCTTGTCCATGAGATTCTCCGGAAGCACGAAGAACAGGGCCCAGCTTGCCACCAATATGACCTGCGCTAGATCGAGTGAGGTTAGTGGAACTAGGTGGAACATGGACGCAGTTATCGGGATGTAGGGTATAGCCAAGGTGGTGCCTATGGACACAATTTCGGCTATGACGAACCATTTGTTTTTGAAGGCGTCCCGCCCCATCCTCCAAACACTGCGTTTCTCCGATCGACAGTTCCAGACGACGAACAGCTCGAACAGGGTTGCCTGGACGAAGGCGGTTGTCCTGGCTTCGTCTAAGGTGAGTATCCGATTTGCCTCAATGAATGGCCCGTTCGGCCAGCCCCAGGGATGAGTCGGGAATATGTAGTAATTTAAGGCGAACAGGAGTATTGTACCTGCAGACTGCAGAATAAACGATACTATTATGAATGCGGTCATGCCGTGCAGTATGCCCTCTCCGGATTTGCGCGGACGGCGTTTCATCACATCCTCCTCCGGAGGGTCGAGTGCGAGGGAAACGGCGGGCGCGCCGTCCGTGACCAAGTTTATCCATAGCAGCATTGCCGGCAGCAGGGGCACGGGGAAGAGCACCTCCCCTCCGGCCCCGGCGAGCCCCGCCAACAGCGCGAACGAGCCGATGACGAGGACCTCGTCGAAGTTGCATGATATGAGGAATCGCGCATATTTGCGGATGTTGTCGTAGATGACCCTGCCCTCCTCGACCGCCCTGACGATCGTGGCGAAGTTGTCATCCGTCAAAACCATGTCCGAGGCCTCCCGCGTCACGTCTGTGCCGGAGATGCCCATGGATATGCCTATGTCGGCGCTCTTGACGGCCGGGGCGTCGTTCACCCCGTCGCCGGTCATCGCGACGATCTGCCCCCTCTTCTTCCACGCCCCCACTATGCGCAGTTTGTGTTCAGGCGACACACGTGCGTACACAGCTACCTTCTCCACCTTCTCCTGAAACTCCTCATCGCTCATCTGGTCTAACTCGACACCGGTCAGGACTGTGCTGTCTTCCTTCATCATGCCAATTTCCTTGGCGACGGCTGTGGCGGTTAGTTTATGGTCTCCAGTGATCATGACCGTCTTTATTCCGGCCTGCTCACACTTTCTATTCGCCTCTATCGCCTCCTCTCGAGGCGGATCGATCATACCCTCCAAACCGACGAAGACCATGCCCTTCTCGATGTTTTCCTCCCGGAATTCTTTTAGACCGCTCGGCAGTTTCTTGTAGGCCATCCCGAGAAGACGAAGGGCTTCGGACGCCAACTTCTCGTTGATATCGAGGAGCTCCCCACGTTTAGATCCGGTCAGTTGCCTCTCTTCGCCATTCTCGAAGATGTTGGTGGAAAGCTCTAGAACGATTTCCGGAGCCCCCTTCATGAAGGCGATTTTGCCTCCGTCCGAACTCGAATGGATCGTGGTCATCCGTTTCTTTTCGGAGGTAAAGGGAATTTCGCCGATGCGGGGATACCGTTTCTCGAGTTCGCCTAATTCCAATCCGGCCTTGACCGCGGTGACGATTAAGGCCCCCTCCGTTGGGTCACCGATGATATGCCAGCTACCATTGTCCTTTTCCAGTTTAGCATTATTGCATAGGCTGCCTATGGTGAGCGTCAGGGAAAGGTCAGGGGTTTCTAGGGGGTTAATGGGTTCGTTACCTACCTTGAACTCGCCTTTGGGCTCGTAGCCTACTCCGGTGACATCGACGAATTTCCCATCGTATATTCGTCGTACAGTCATTTCCCCTTTAGTTAAGGTCCCTGTCTTATCGGAACAGATTACGGTGGTGGCTCCAAGGCTCTCGGTGGAAGATAATTTTCTTATGATGGCGTGGCGTCTCGCAAACTCCCGTGCCCCTAGGGCGAGTGTGATGGTCACTATCGCTGGTAGCCCTTCGGGCACGACCGATATGGCCAGGGATATCGAAATCATGAAGGCGTCGATAAACGCCTTTATTCCTAATCCTTCAGCGAAGAGTTCGAGGACGAAAATAACCGCCGCGAGAGCAATTACCCCGTAGGCTATTTTTTTAGCAAACCTGTCCAGCTTCCTCTGAAGCGGGGTCTCCTCCTCCTCAGCTTCCTGCACAAGTTCCGCGATTCTCCCGAACTCCGTGCCCATCCCGATGGAGGTGACGATGGCCTTGCCCCTGCCATAGATCGTGTGGGTTGCCATGAAGAGCATGTCTTTCCTCTCGGCGACGGCCGCGTCGGGGCTAACGATATCCAAGGACTTGTTCACCGGCGTGGATTCGCCGGTCAGGATGGCCTCATCCGATTTCAACTCGATAGCCTGTAAGACTCGTGCATCAGCGGGGACTGTGTCACCGGCCTCGAGGACCAACATGTCACCTGGCACGACCTCCCTGGCAGGTATCATCGTCTCCCTGCCGTCCCGTATGACGCGTGCCTTTGGCGCCGTCAGCTTCTTCAAGGCCTCGATCGCCTTCTCAGCCCGGTACTCTTGGACGAAACCGGATACCGCGACTAGGACAACTATGATCGTTATTGTTATGGTATCCGTGTAGGTCTCGAGGAAACCCTTCCCCGTCCCTATAGATTCGTAATATCCTATTCCGGCGGATAACACCGTGGCGGCGAGGAGCAGGAGGATGAAGATGTCCTTGAATTCCCCGAGGAACATCTGCAGCGCGGTTCTCCGCTTCTTCTCCTTCAACTCGTTATAGCCGTAGGTCTTCCTCCTAGCCTCTACCTCTTCCGAGGTCAAGCCGTTCTCGTTGGCGTTAAGGTCCCTCAGCGTATCTTCAACGCTTTTCGCGTGCCACTGTTTACTCTCCATCGTCCACACCGGCTAGGTAATTGAGCCTAATAGGCGTAGGCATCTTTTGAGCACTTATAGAGCTTTCGGGCTCCATTAATTTTCCTGTAGCCAATGACAGCCTCTTCTCCTGCCCCTCCGTATCTCCGTGCCTCGAGGATGATGTTAAATGCCTAGCAGGGAAAGCGGCTCAAGGGGTTGACCTTTATTAGCATGAGGCCGGTCCCCTACGAAATTATCATGGAGAGGCTCTCCTCCTGCATACTCTCAGATGTCCTAGACGGCAGATTGAGGAGATGAGGTTCCCGGTCTTCGCGGCCGGCGCCAGGCCCATCTCATCGAAGGGGGGGTGCATCGCAGTCAACTACGATTGCAAGATAGAATGCGGCGGAGTGAACGTCGAGCCCGGCGACATGGTCTTCGGCGACATCGATGGCGTGGTCGTTGTCCCCGGGGCCGCAGCCGAGGAGGCTGTGAGGAGAGGCATGGAGAGGGCGAACAGCGAGAAGGTCACCAGGAAGGAGCTCGTCGCCGGTGCCCTGCTCAAGCAGGTCTACGAAAAATACGGCACACTATAGCAGATAGTTGAATTGCAGGCCTTGAATCTGAAGAAGCTGGGCTGGGAGATCACGCGAGAGAATAGGCGAACCTCGGCGTGTTCAGTGTGCCCCCCTCAAGCCTCGGGTCTATCCTCTGCCTGATCCTCCCCTCCTCGATGAGTTCGTTCAGCGTCTCTATGTATGGGTTGACGATGTCGACGCCGTTCCTCCTCATCTCAGCCCATTCGTCCTGACTCTTGCTGTAAGCCCTCGCGAGGAGGTTATGATTGAGGGCGTCCTTGAGGTCCGCGAAGTCCGAGTCGCCGTAGGAGAGGATGTTCACGATCGCCTCCTTGAGGAATTCCTTGTCCAGCTTCAACTCAGGCACCTTCCAGTCGGGGTCGAGGACCATCGTCTTTACCTTCCCCCTCGTGAGCTTCATGAGGCTGTTCTTCGGCGACTGGTAAATCCTATTCAGCTCCCCCTCGAGAGGCTCGAGGCCGATCCTAGAGCTGCACCACATAACCTCGTCCTCACCCAAGCCGACGTAGCATGGCTGATGCCTGTTGGCGAGGTAGATGGTCTCGGGCTCCTCCTGGCTAACGACGCATAAGAGAACGTTTCCTGCACACCTTGGCATGACATCCTTGAGAGCCTCCTCGAAGCCTTCACCCACGGCGACGGCTTCGCTCACCATGTGGACCGCGACCTCGCTGTCCGTGATCCAATCGATGTCCGGGTTGTAGGACTTGAACTTGTGGCTTCCCCTCAGCCTGGCCCAGTGCTCCTTGAAGTTGGTGATGTTGCCGTTGTGCATCAGAGCGATGGTCTCTTCGTCGTTGGTGAACGGGTGGGCCATGGCGGCCGTGTCGAAGCGTGGGTCCTCCCTGGCGAGGCTGCTGTACCTGCTGTGGCCTATCCCGGTCGTCCCCTTCAAATCGGATATCCTAGTCGTCCTCTTGACCTTTGCCACGTGGCCGCTCCCCTTGATGACGCGAAGCTTCCCATCGTCTACGACGCCGATGCCCGTGGCGTGGGCTCCGAAGTAGGGCTCCTGCAGCTCGAGGGCCTTCAGGATCAGCGGGGCAATCGGCCTGTCACCTACATAGCCGACCAGTTGGCACATCAGGGATCAGGAAGTGGATGTGGGTGAAGACTAATAAATGAGTAGGATGGCGCCAAATATCTAAAATAAATCTGGTTAGATCTCGATCTCCAACAGCTTCTCCACATCCGTATCCTCGACGGACTCTGGCTCGATGACGACACTGCCCTCTCGGGATGTGAAGATCGCCTTGCCATGGGCCCTGACTAGGGGCATGATCATGTCCGTGTAGCCTGTCTTGATGATGGTCTGTATGTCATAGGCGCAGAGCACCTCTATCGGGGTGGAGACTACCCTGTGGAGGGCGTACTCGTACCTCAGCAGTTCCCTGACCTTGTTCTGCCGGAAGAAGCAGGAAGTCTCGCCGGCTACACGCATCCCCAACCCCTTCTCATTGAACCTGTAGTACGCCTCGTTCCATGGTTGATGATCTTCAGTATCTCGACCCTGCCGTCCTCTATGTACCACTCGTCGAAATTCTTGATGATGAGGTTCCCGGACCGCTCGTTAGGCTCTACATCTATGCCGAAGCCTCTGAGGCCCCTTCGGATCTGCCCCGGCTTCTCCTCCGAGCAGACATACACAATGCCCTTCCCCTTCTCCAAGCCATCCTTGAGATAATTGTATAGGATTCTATGCTTGCTTTCCTGAGAATCATAAAACAGCAGTGCATGGTCTGACGGTTTCATCCCATCGAAAAATGTCCTAAGTTCCTCTTCGAGAAGCATACTGTTCAATATTATCTCAAAGTTGATGTATAAATACCTATTGAAATTTGGTATCAAGCATAATCTCTGCTGCTTTTTCACCCGATTAGAGGCCGTGATCGGCGATCTTATGAATTGCACGTCAATACGTTACATATCATCTGCTCGAACATTTGTTACATACTCATCATTTTGAGGTCAAGGTGACAAACTCTTGATATGGTGCGGGAACATGAGGAGGCTCATCATTAAGGCTAAGGATCGGATGTGGCCTACAGTAATCTGGCAAGACACCCAGCTTGTCGTCTATTACCTAGGAGAGGATGAGGATGATGTGGAGGTGAGGGAGACCCGTGGCATCGACTTCGAGGAGTTCTTCCTTCACCTCGACCGCGGCGGCTCTATATTCGTAACCATGAAGCCGGGGTCTGTGAAATCGGCGAAGAGGGGAGAGGATGGATCTTCATCATTTGAGCCCCAGATGCTCCCGAATGGCAATCGGTGGCAATAGTAGAGGAGTGAAAAAAATTGGATCGTGGAGTTGGGACATTGGTCTGCTCCAACTGCGGTGGGACGAATCTGATTAATGATCCAGAGGCAGGCGAGGAGGTCTGCGCCGAATGCGGCTTCGTCGTCTCCGAAGGCGTGCTTGACACAGGTCCGGAGTGGAGGGCCTTCACACTGACCGAGAGGAACGACAGGGCAAGGACGGGCGCGCAGATAACCCCCATGTTGTTTGACAGGGGACTTTCGACGAACTTCAGGGGCCTGAAGGACGGTGCCGGCAAGCCCCTCGATGTGGCAACCCTGGGCAAGATGAACAGGCTCAGGAGATACGATCACAAGTCAAAGATCAACGACACCCAGGCTCGGAATCTAAGTATCGCCATGCCGGAGGTGGATAGGGTGGCGACGCTGATCCATCTCTCAGAGACGGCCAAGTCGCAGGCGGCCCAGATCTACCGTAAGGCCCTTGACAAGGACCTGATCAGGGGCAGGTCCATAGAGGCCTTCGTCGCCGCGAGCATATACGCCGTCTGCCGCCTGAACGGGATTCCCCGCTCCCTGAGGAACATAGCCAAGGTAAGCACGAGGAAATACCTCGAGGTGGCCAGGGTATACAGGATCCTCGTGAAGGAGCTCGACCTCAGGATGCCCGTAGATGACTCGGCGAAGTTCATCACCAACATAGCATCCAAGCTGGGCGTCGCGAGGAGAACCGAGCAGCGTGCGGTCGATATCCTCGTGTCGGCGAGGAAGCACAAGGGGCTGGCCGGGAAATATCCTGGGGGCGTAGCCGCCGCCGCGCTGTATCTAGCCTGCTTCGAGAACAAGGAGAAGAGGACGCAGAAGGACGTGGCCCACGCGGCTGGGACCTCGGAGGTCACCCTCAGGAATCGGGTACGCAGCTTAGGTGTTGACCTCGGAAGGTAGCCTGGAAACGACGAATCGATTTTTTCAATCATTTGTTTCAAGTTGTTCATGTTCGCCACGGTCTACCTGAGTCCTTTCTCGCCAGATCAAATCGGTATTGTGGGGGTCAGGCGAGTTTCATCGTTCCTCTCTCGAGGGCGGTAGCGCCTGTGCGGCTCATCTCCTCGACGCCTATGGGCCTGATGTCCCTGAGAAACTCATCTATCTCCTCAGGTGCCCCCGTAACCTCGGCTATCAGAATGTCCGGCTCGACATCGAGGATGAGGCCGTGGTAGGCGTTGATGTAGCCAAGGACCTCCTGCCTCGCCATGGGGTCCGCCGTCCTCAGCTTCACGAGGAGGAGCTCCCTGCTCACGGCGCGGATGGGATCGAGCCTCTTGACCTTTACAACCTCCACCATCTTGTCGAGCTGCTCAAGTATCTGGTTGAGGACGCGGCTGTCCGCCTCGACCGTGACCGTCATGCGGCTGAGGCCTGTACCCTCTATCGTGCCCACGGTTATCCCCTGGATGTTGTAGCCGCGGCGCCTGAAGAGGTTGGAGACCTTGAAGAGGACGCCCGGCTTGTTCTCTACGAGGAAGGATACCACCTGAAGCGTCATCTCAGTCATCTCCGAGCAGGATGTCCTTGAGCCCCATGCCGGGCGGGACCATTGGGTACACGTTCTCCTCAGGGTCTATGGGGACGTCTATGACTGTGGTGTAGTCGCTTCCCACTGCCCTTCTGAGCGCCGCCTCGAGTCCCTGGATCGAGTCTACGTAGACGCCTTCAGCGCCGTAGGACTCTGCTAACTTGGCGAAGTCCGGGTAGATCGGTCTGTTGACGGCGGAGTACCTGTGATCGTAGAAGAGGCGCTGCCACTGGGCAACCATCCCGAGCATATGGTTGTTCAAGATGACGATAGTGATCGGGAAGCCTTCGTCTACAGCTATGGCGAGGTTGTTCTCTGTCATGGCGAAGCTGCCGTCGCCGGATATGTTTAGCACAGGCAGGTCTCCCCTCGCGGCTTTGGCGCCTATGGCGGCCGGCGTCCCCCACCCCATCGTGCCAAGTCCGCCGGATGTGAAGAATGTTCCTGGCCCGTAGACGTCGTAGTGCTGAGCTGCCCACATCTGGTGCTGGCCTACGTCTGTGACTGCTATGCTATCCCTGGGCATCGCCCTCCTTATCGCCCTAATCACCTCTGGGCCGGGTAGAGGCGAATCCGACCTCAGCTCAGATGTTTGAGCTCGGAACTCCTCGATCTTTTTGATGATCGTCTCATCCCTATTGCCATTGATCTTCTGGAGAGCGATCTTCTCCATTATCCCGCGAAGGGCGAGCTTGGCGTCTCCCACGACGCGGGTTATGGAATCGACGTTCTTGTCTATCTCGCTTCTGTCCAAGTCGATGTGGATTATCCTGGCGTTTGGGGCGAAGCCGTCGATGGATCCGGTAGTTCTGTCGCTGAGCCTTGCGCCCACAATGAGCAAAACGTCCGCCTCTGGCACGATCTTATTCGCCTCGTACCTGCCATGCATGCCGCAGAGGCCGAGGCTTAGGGGATGGTCGCTCGGCATGGAGCCCTTCCCCATGAGGCTATGCGCGACGGGCGCCTGGATCATCTCGGCGAGGCTCACCAGCTCCTGCGACGCCCCGGAGGCTATGACCCCGCCGCCCGCTATGATCACTGGCCTCCTCGCCTTGGCGAGCAGCGTAGCGGCCCAGTGGATCTCGTTCGGGCTCGGCTCGATGTTCGGGTGGTAGCCGCGGAACTCTACCTTCTCGGGGAAGACCATCTCGGCCTTGTCGGTCTGAACGTCCTTCGGCAGGTCTACGAGCACGGCGCCCCTCCTCCCCGTCGAGGCGATGTAGAACGCCGCCTTCACGGCGTGTGGCACCTCAGCCGCCTCCATCACCTGTATATTGTGCTTGGTCACGGAGGCGGTGACTCCGATGATGTCGACCTCCTGGAAGGCGTCCGTGCCAACCATGCCCTTTGGCACCTGTCCCGTGAAGGCGACGACGGGTGAGGAGTCTAGCTGAGCCGTTGCCATCCCGGTGACGATGTTTGTGGCGCCCGGGCCGCTCGTCGCCTGGACGACGCCGACCCTCCCAGACGCCCTGGCGTAGCCGTCCGCCATGTGAGCGGATCCCTGCTCGTGTGCGCCCCCGACATACCGGATGTTCGACTTGAGGAGCTCGTCGCAGATTGGCATTATGGCCGCCCCCGTGACGCCGAAGATGTACTCGACGCCCTCTATCTCAAGGGCCTTCACGTAGGCCTCTGCGCCGGTCATCTCAGGCATGGAAACCACCCCCCATCGCAGAGCACATCAACGTCGAATCCGGATGATCCGGAGACCTTGGTCACTTGCGGGAATCTGTCAGCTGAGAATACGATTCCCCATTCATCTCTCCCCCTTTCTAGGGGGCTCGACAAAGCAATACCCCATTATCCATCCTTCCTAAATGGCTGTAACCTAAACCACCGTGACTCCGCATAAAAAGGTTTGTGAGGCGAGCCTGATAAGTGGTCGGCCGGATGAGGGCTATTTTTCGAGCCCAGACATCCTCCGGACCTGCTTGCCGACCCTCTCGATCTCGAGGGCGTCGCACTCGTCCATGAGGCGCCTGAACTCCTTTGAGCCGGCCGCGTATTCCGCGATCCACTGCTTGGCGAACTCGCCGCTCTGGACCTCCTTCAGCGCCCTCCTCATGTTCTCCTCGACGCGGTCGTCGACGATCTTCGGCCCAACTATCATGCCACCATACTTCGCCGTGTCTGAGACCGCCCTGTACATCCCGCCGAGACCCGACTTGTAGATGAGGTCGACGATGAGCTTCAGCTCGTTGCAGACTTCGAAGTAGGCGAGCTCAGGCGGATACCCCGCCTCCGTGAGGACCCTGAAGCCCCTCCTGATGAGCTGGTCAACGCCCCCGCATAGGACGGCCTGCTCCCCGAAGAGGTCGCTCTCCGTCTCGTTCTTGAAACTGGTCTCGATGACGCCGGCTCGCCCAGATCCCAGGGCCTTCGCGATGGCAAGGGCGGTCTTCAGCGCCTTCCCGGAGGCGTCCTGCTGGACGGCGACGAGGGCAGGTACGCCGAAGCCCGCCTCGTACTGGCGGCGCATCTCCGGGCCCGGGCTCTTCGGCGCCACCATGATGACATCGACATCCTTCGGCGGTTTGATCACGTCGAAGTGGATGTTGAAGCCATGGGCGAACTGCAGGGTCTTTCCCTTCCTGAGGGCCAGCGCCACCTCCTCGCCATAGACGACGGGCTGCGCCATGTCCGGGACGAGCATCAACACGATGTCCGCCGCCCGCGCGGCGTCGATGACGGTCATCACTTTGAGGCCGTCCGCCTCCGCCTTCTCCCATGATCTGCCCGGTCTGAGGCCGACGACGACGTCGACACCCGAGTCGTACATGTTTAGGGCCTGAGCCCTTCCCTGGCTGCCGTATCCTATGACGGCAACCTTCTTTCCTCTGAGGACCTTCTCGTCTATGTCCTCGTCGTGGTACACCTTCACCATCATGTTTCACCTCTCTCTAGCCTGAGCCGCCCCTTCTCCAGGGCAGTGATGCCCGTCCTCGAGAACTCGATGATGCCTATCGGCTTCACCTTCTCGAGGAAGGCGTCTATCTCGTCCGAGTCCCCGGTCACCTCAGCTATCAGGGTGTCCGGGTCTATGTTCAGGATGAGGCCGTGGTAGTCGTTGACGCAGGTGAGGGCCTCCTCCCTCGCCCACGGGTCCGCCGTGGTGAGCTTCACGAGAGCGAGCTCCCTCCTCACGATCCTCATCGGGTCAAGGCGCTTCACCTCGACGACGTCCACCATCTTGTCGAGCTGCTCAACCACCTGGTAGACGCCGCGGGCGTCGGCTTGGACCACTATCGTTATCCTGACGACCTCCGCGTTCGGGATTGCGCCCACGCTGATGCTGTGGATGTTGAAGTTCTTCTTCCTGAACATGTTTGAGATGTTGAAGAGGACTCCGGGCTTGTTCTCGACTATGAACGCTATCGTGTGTAGCTCGCTCATTCCTCACACCTCCAGCAGCGCATCCTTGAGCCCCATCCCCGGTGGTACGATGGGGTAAACGTTCTCCTCCGGGTCTATGGGGACGTCTATGACCGTGGAGACCTCGCTGACGATGGCCCTCCTGACCGCGGCCTCGAACCCCTCTAGGGTCTCCACCCTCACGCCTTCCGCGCCGTACGCCTCAGCGAGCTTGATGAAGTCTGGGTTCCCCCTCAGATTCACCGCGGAGTACCTGTGGTCGTAGAAGAGACGCTGCCACTGCGCCACCATGCCGAGCATCTGGTTGTTAAGCACAACGACGACGACGGGTATCTCCTCCTCGACGCTCGTCGCCATGCTGTTCTCGGTCATGCCGAAGCTCCCGTCCCCTGCGATGTCGACGACGGGCACATCCGGTCGGGCCGTCTTGGCTCCTATCGCCGCGGGGAAGCCCCAGCCCATCGTGCCCAGGCCGCCGCTCGTGAAGAAGGTTCTTGGTTCATAGGCGTCGTAGTGGAGGGCGGCCCACATCTGGTTCTGCCCCACCTCCGTGGTGACTATCGCGTTCCTCGGCAGAACCTTTCTGAGCGCTTTGATGACATCAGGCGCCCTGAGGTAGCCCTCCTTTGCACCGTTCCCGTTCTTCCCGTTCGAGGCGCAACGCAGCTCCGCCAATTTCCTATGCCAGATGGAGTCCTTGCCCGCCTTGGACCTCAGCTTCCCGACCCGCTCCAGCAGCCCGCTGAGGGCGAGGCCGGCGTCGCCGACGACCCTCATCCTCGTCTCGACGTTCTTATCCACCTCGGTCTTATCGATGTCGACGTGGATCACCTTGGCGTTCGGCGCGAAGCTCTTAACGGCGCCGGTGGTCCTGTCGCTGAGCCTGGCTCCGACTATCAGAAGGACATCCGCCTCGGGTACGAGGTTGTTGGCGGCCACGGTGCCGTGCATGCCGCACATGCCTAGGCTGAGAGGGTGATCGGCGGGGAAGGCTCCCTTACCCATTAGGGTGGTCGCCGTCGGCGCCATGAGGTACTCTGACAGCGCGACGAGCTGCCTCGAGGCGCCCGCGTTGATGACGCCTCCGCCGGCCACGATCACAGGCCTCTGCGCCTTCGCGAGCAGCGCCGCAGCTACGTCGAGCTCCCTCTGGTCGGGTGCTGGCTCCACCTTGTAGCCACGGAAATGCACGGTCTCTGGGAAAACCATCTCCTCGACATCTATCGTGACGTCCTTCGGCAGGTCGACGAGGACGGCACCCCTGCGGCCCGTTGACGCGATATGGAAGGCCGCCTTCACCGCCGCGGGGATCTCACACGCCCTCCTCACCTGCATATTGTACTTCGTGACCGAAGCCGAGCAGCCGATTATGTCCACCTCCTGGAAGGCGTCCGAGCCGATCACGGCCCTATTCACCTGCCCGGTGAAGGCGACTACCGCGGAGGAGTCCATGTTCGCCGTCGCGATCCCGGTCACCAGGTTCGTCGCGCCGGGCCCCGATGTGGCGAGGCAGACGCCTACTCGGCCGCTCGCCCTCGCGTAGCCGTCGGCCATGTGGGCGGCGCCCTGCTCGTGGCGGGCGAGGATGAACCGGAGGTCGAATCCCAGGAGCTCGTCGCACAGGGGGATCACCGAGCCCCCGGGCAGCCCGAAGACGTGGCTGACCCCCTCCTTCTTCAGAGCCGTCCAGAGGGCACCCGCCCCTGACATCTCAACCATGCGGCGTCGCCTCCCGGCTCACAGCACGGAGCATATCCTCAGCTACCGACCCTTCATTGAATGGCGTTACCAGCCATGAATCGCTGAAGCGGGTCCTTGCCCTGAGTGGTTTATCTAATAAAACAATTCCCCATTTACGCTTCCCCCTCAGCGGGGGCCTCGACAAAACGATACCCCATTTGTCTATCCCCGAACAGGCGTGTAGGGGAAAGAGCGGAGTCAGGGTTTAAAAGGTTTACTGGACGGCTAATATGTATACCGCGTCCCCTTCTCTGACGTAGCCGTTGACCTTCAGTCCGATGGAATCCCCCTTCTTCGCGGTGGTGACGCTCTTGTGGTCGACCTCCATCGACTCGACCGTCTGGTCTAGACTCGTCTTCAACCCCCTCACCGTGATCCTGTCTCCGACCTTGAGGGGCGCGGTGACCTCGACCACGGCGACCCCTATCTTCCCGAAGTAATGGGCTACGGTTCCAACCTTCACCAAGGCTTCAGCCATGGTTTAATCTAACCGCAGCACCGTAAAAGGATTCCCCGTTCGCGTCTGTGGCAACGGTAGTTTTAACCTGAACCCGCCGCATGGTATCCTTGTTGATGGATTTGAGCCACGTCACACACCTCGAATGCTCCCGGTGTGGCGAGCGTCACGAAGCCGACCGGATCCAAACGGTATGCAGGAAGTGTGGCAAGCCGCTTTTCGTCCGCTACGACCTCGAGGGGGTGAGGGAGGCTGTCACGAAGCGGGAGCTCGTCGGCCGTGTCTCATCTATGTGGAGGTACTTCGAGCTCATGCCCGTCAGGAAGAGAGGCAACATTGTCTCCCTCGGCGAGGGTTGGACGCCGCTGACCAGAGCATCCCGGCTCGGCGGGGTCGTCGGCGTGAAGGACCTTTGGATCAAGGACGAGGGTATAATCCCCACGGGCTCGTTCAAGGCGCGTGGACTATCGGCGGCCATAAGCAAGGCCAAGGAGCTCGGCATAAGGCGCGTGGCGATGCCCTCGGCAGGGAACGCCGCGGGGGCGATGGCCGCCTACGGCGCACGCGCCGGCATGGAGGTCTACGTCTTCATGCCAGAGGACGCCCCGAAGGTGAACGCCGTCGAGTCAGAGGTGGTCGGCGCGAGGGTGGTGCTGGTGAAGGGTCTCATCTCAGACGCGGGGAAGCTGGTCAGGGACGGGAACAGTGAGATGAGCTGGTTCAACGTGGCCACCCTCGGCGAGCCATACAGGGTCGAGGGGAAGAAGACGATGGGGCTCGAGGTCGCGGAGCAGTTCGACTGGGTTCTCCCGGACGTGATCGTCTATCCGACAGGCGGCGGCACAGGCATCATCGGGATGTGGAAGGTCTTCGACGAGCTCGAGAAAATGGGCTGGATTGGCAGCGAGCGCCCCAGGATGGTCTCCGTCCAGGCGGAGGGCTGCTCCCCCATCGCGAAGGCCTACGCCGAGGGGAAGGAGGAGTCCGAATTCTTCGAGAACGCGAGCACGGTCGCGGCCGGCCTGAGGGTGCCCAAGGCGCTGGGCGACTTCCTAATCCTCAGGGCGGTGAGGGAGAGCGGGGGGACGGCGCTCGCTGTCACAGACGAGGAGATCATGGCAGATGTCGGCCTGATGGCGAGGAACGAGGGCCTTTTCCCTTGCCCTGAGGGCGCGGCCACCCTCTCGGCGCTCAGGCACATGGTCGCAGACGGCGAGGTCGACAAGGACGAGCGGGTCGTACTCTTCAACACGGGCTCGGGGCTCAAGTACACAGACCTCTTCGAGGTGAAGGCGCCCGTCGCCGACCCGTCGAAGCCCTTCAACTACAAGGGGCTTTGACCTCAATTTTCTCTGACGGCTCGTAGCATAACCCTTATCCAACCAGCCAATCGGGGAATAGACGTAGGAACGATGAAGGAAGCCACGGTCTTCGCCCCCGGCCACCTCACAGGCCTCTTCCAGATATGCGACGAGAGCCCGGACCCCCTCAGGAAGGGCGCGAGGGGCTCAGGCGTCAGCCTTGACCTCGGTGTCTATACGAGAGTGGCCGTCGAGCCCTCCGACGCCTACAGCCACGTCATCAGTATGAATGGTAGAAGGACGGGGGCCGCCTTCGTCTCCGAGAGGGTCCTAGAGAAGTTCAGGCCAATCATCAAACGGCCGCTAAGGATCGTTGTCGAGGTCAACCTGGAGACGCCCCTCGGCGCGGGCTTCGGGAGCAGCGGCGGCGGTGCCCTCAGCCTCGCCCTGGCTCTGAACGAAGCCGCCGGCGTAGGCTTGAGCAAGGTAGAGGCCGCGCAGGTCGCCCACGTCGCGGAGATCGAGTGCGGTACTGGCCTCGGCAGCGTCTTCGCCGCTTTGAACGGCGGCTTCGGCGTCCTAGTCAAACCCGGGGCACCAGGCGTGGGGGAGGCGGTCAGGTACACAGACACGGGGGGCCTCAGGGTCGTCTACCTCTACCTCGCCCCGATACCGACCAGAGAAGCCCTCTCCAAGCCGGACCTGAGGAGGAGGATAAACGAGCTGGGGGAGAGGTTCGTCGACGAGTTGGCGGTGGAGCTCACCCCCTCCAGGTTCATGGGGCTCTCTAGGCGGTTCTCTGAGAACGTCGGCCTGATAACACCGAGGATGAGGAAGGCCATGGGCGCCGCCGCGAGCGAAGGGTATGCCACGACGATGGCGATGTTCGGCGAGGTGGTCTTCTCCCTCGTCGACGAGAAAGATGCACCCGGACTCGCGTCCATCCTCGAAGAGGCCGCCCTAGGCCACGAGGCCGTTGTGACGGGCATCGACGACGATGGGGCCAGGCTCGTCTAACGTGCCCCTACTCCGGGAGCTTGATCGGTATGAGGAGCTCCGTGATGTAGTGGGTCATCTGCATTGGGCGCGGAACCCCGTGCGTCATCTCCATGAAGTGGTCGTAGCTCTTTGCGTCGAAGAGCCAGACGAAGTTCCACTTCTGGTTCATCGAGCCGAACAGCCCATTATACTCGACTCCGGTGTCCTTGCACGACTGCCGAAGTTTGATGTCATGCTCCTTCAGCTCCTTCCTGGTCCCAGTCCAATCGAAGTACAGTAGAATCTTCATACCTTTTCTCCCATGAGGTCAGCCAATACCCATATATCATTATCGATCGGAGGCGCCGCGATGTGCTCTGCGCCTCCATCTCGACCCCCAGAAATGTTATTAGCCCTCGTGGCTTCCCTATCAGCCGTGTAGGTGGCAGGAGATGTACAACGAGGATATCTTCAACTCAGCGAGCGTCGAGGGGATGCTGGCGGCGCCGGGTGAGAAGTGGCACCGTGATCCACCCGATGTGATCCCCATGTGGCTCGCGGACCCGGACTTCCCGACGGCCCCCTTCATCAAGAAGGCGCTGATAAACGCCGTTCAGGACGAGGACCTCTACTACGGCTTTGACACGCAGGTGCGGGAGAGGATGGCGGAGAAGGTCAAGAGGGTGAATGGCCTCGACGTTACCAAGGACAACGTGATGGTCACGCTCGGTGTTAACCCCGCGATGTGGCTTGCAGTAAAGTACGCGTGTAAGGAGGGTGACGAGGTCGTGGTCACCGACCCGATGTACAACCCGTTCTACAACGCCGTCAACGTGACGAACACCAAGCCGATCTACTGGAGGCTCCACATGGACGAGGGCTACAGGCTCGATATTGAGAGGCTTAAGGAGCAGATAACTGGGAGGACGAAGCTGATCTTCGTCTGCAACCCCCACAACCCCTGCGGGAGGGTGATGAGCAGGGAGGAGCTGAAGGGGATCGCAGACGTCGCAGTCGACCACAGGATAACTGTGATGGTGGACGAGCTCTGGGAGGACATCGTCTTCGACGACTACAAGCACATCACCCTCGCCAGCCTCGGCCCCGAGATAGCCGACCTGACGATGACGAGCTGGGGCTTCAGCAAGACGTGGGGGATCGCGGGCCTCAGGATAGGCTACCTGGCGGCGACCAACATGAAGATGATGGACAACCTGAGGAAGCTGGGCCAGGGCATCATGAGGGGCTCCACGACCCTATCATACGCGGCGGCGATGCCGACTCTCGACCCGCACAGCGACTACTGGAAGAGGGACATGATGAAGCACCTCCACCGCATCAGGGGCATCTGCTACAAGAGGTTCGAGGAGATGGGCGGCGTCACGGTGCCCGAGCTCCAGGGAACCTACCTCTTCTTCCCGAAGTTCGACGTCGACATGACAACGGACGAGCTATACAAACTGATCTTCGAGAAGGCGAAGGTGAGCCTAGGCATAGGCACGGAGTTCGGTCCCGGGGGGGAGAGGCACCTCAGGATGACGATCGCCACGAGCGAGCAGATACTCAACGAGGCGATGGACCGGATAGAGAGGGCGCTGAAGACCGTGAGGTAAGGCTCTCAACCCTTCCTCATCTCTTTATCCCGGTAGAATTCGTCCAGTGCCTTTCTGTCTATCTCGAAGTCGAGCATTCCAGTTTCTTCTCTTCCGAT
The DNA here is from genome assembly GCA_964650675.1 of uncultured Candidatus Bathyarchaeia archaeon. Taxonomy (GTDB): domain Archaea; phylum Thermoproteota; class Bathyarchaeia; order TCS64; family TCS64; genus UBA8941. The sequence continues at coordinate 3,353 of CAZYUK010000001.1, read as the reverse complement.
GAAGAATACCTCGGCTGCCTCGGTGGGCTCAAGTCTTCCAGTCCAGTCCTCGCATACGTAGTACCTTGTCACTTGGTCCTCGACCGGCGTCTCGTGGAGGTACGTGGTCAGGTATCTGAGTCTGGCGCACTCCAAGCCGAGCTCCTCCCTGAGCTCCCTCCTGCACGCCTCCTCGAACGTCTCGCCCTCCTCGACGTGGCCGCCAGGGATCGTGACCTTGCCGGGATCGATCCTCCTGTCGGGTCTCCGCCTCTCGACCAGAACCCGGTCTCCCTCCGAGACGATGAGGGCTACGACGTCGACTCTCCTGTCCATCGAAGATGGATGCAGTTCTTTGCTGAAAGCCGTTTCGGGCGGCTGTGCCTCATTGAGGGTGGCTAATCCCGCTTCTTGCCCCTGACGAGGCCTCTCGACTTTCTGCCGGCGCTGGTTAGGCCTCTGCTCGTCCTGCCCCTCCGCCCCTTTGAGAACTGGAACGGCTTGGGGACCCTGAACTTGTTCTCCTTAGCGTCCCCGTACCACTCCTTGAGGATCTGGACGTTCTCCTCGTGGGTCGACTTCCTGCGGGCGTCGAAGGGTACCCCTCGGATCTTTGCCTCCCCAGCGGTCAGGTTTGCCTTCCTGAGTTCGCCGAGGGAGAATCCGCGTCCCTCCCGTGGCTTCTGCCTGCTGACCATCGGCGAGATCATCCGTGGCATCGTGTGATCCTACCTGTAGCTCTTCTGCTTCCGGGTGCGGGCGCTTGGGCCGCCGAACTTCTTCGGCTCCTTGCGCCTGTCGTCGCCGCTGAGCATGTTCCTGTCGTACTCTATGAATGTGGACCTGAGCCTCTTGCTCTTGGTGTGCTTCACGAGCCCCTGGGCGAGGCCCATCCTTGCCGCCTCCGCCTGGCTGAGGGCTCCCCCGCCCGCAACCCGGATGGAGACATCGACCTTGTCCGCGTACTCGCCGGACAGCATGATCGGTTCCATGATCTTCTCTCGGGCCTCCTTCGGCTGGTACAGGTGGATGGGGACGTTGTTTACCCTGATCCTTCCCTTGCCGTCGGTGACGGCCACCCTAGCCTTGGCCGTCTTCCTCTTCCCGGTCGCCATCGTCGGCCTCTTCTTCGTCGACAACCCGCTACACCCCCCTCCTATTCCAGCCTATCTGCTCGGCGACTTCGCCGACCGTGACGTACCTGTGGTTGAGCCTGCCGACGTGGGCCTCGGCGATGCTCTGCCTCTCGGCGCCTTCGAGCTCCTCTGGGACGCCTATGTGGACCGTGAGCCTCTTGTAGGCGTCGCGCCCGGTCGGCTTCCTGTATGGGAGCATGCCCCTTATGGTCCTGCTCACTATGGCGTTAGGCATCCTGAAGTGGATCGGTCCCTTCCTGTGGCCGCCGACCGAGATGAACTCCTTGTGCTCGTCGACGATGTTCACCTTCTTGCCCGAGATCACGGCGCCCTGGGCGTTCACGAGCTCTATGGTCTCGCCCGCGAGTAGCCGCCTTGCCACTATGCTCGCCATCCTTCCGAGGATTAGTCCGTCTGCGTCGATCACGGTCTTGGCGCTCATCTGTGGTCCGATCCCTTGATAGTCTATGTCCGCTGATAGCATCCCAATCAGAGCGTCTATGCGTATAAAGGTTTTCCAAACGTCGGAGCCCCGATGCGGAGCTGAAAATGGTGTGTTCCGGGCATGAAATGGGCCGCTTGCCGGGGCGCTCTTCATGGATGCTGGTGTGCCTCGTGCATTCGTCCTCCAACCATTCAACCTATATTAGGCACAGGGCTCCACTTTCATCTCGGATCGGTGATCTCCACGGGGGCAGCGGTCGTCGTCATCGACATGATCAACGACTTCGTCTCGGGCGCCTACGGGGGGCCGAGGGCCGAGGCGATGGTCCCCAGGGTCAGTGGGCTACTCAACATGGCCAGAGACGCCGGCATACCCGTGATATACGTCACGGACGCCCACGGCGTGGACGACGCGGAGTTCAGGGTCTGGAGGCCCCACGCAGTGGCGGGCACCTGGGGCGCCGAGGTCGTTGAAGCGCTGAGGCTGGTCAGGGGCGACCACCACCTCACGAAGAAGAGGTACAGCTGCTTCTACTCGACCAGGCTCAACGGCCTGCTGAGGGGGCTCGGCGTCGACGCGTTGATTTTGACAGGCCTGGTCACCAACATCTGCGTCCAGCACACGGCGGCCGACGCCTTCTTCAGGGGCTACAAGGTCGTGGTGCCCTGCGACTGCGTCGAGGCGGTGAGCGACCAACTCCAGGAGCAGGCCCTCGCTTACATGAGGGAGATGCACGGCGCCGAGATCACCACCTCATCGGAGATAATCAGGAAGGGGTTCAGGGTATGAATAAGAGGGATTTCTACGTCGCCACGGCCGACGAGATCAAGCGTGGCAGGACGACGGACATCTACTTCGACAGGACGAAAAGGGTCCTCGAGGCTAAGGGCAAGGAGGGTGTGAGGGTCTTCGCAGAGGTGACCACCGGCCCGCTGCCCGACGGCAAGCAGTGGGGGGTCCTGTGCGGGGTTGAGGAGGTCGCCAGGCTGCTGGAGGGGCTGCCCGTCGACGTCTATTCGATGCCTGAGGGGAGCCTCTTCGGCCCATACGACCCAGCTGGGGTGAGGGTGCCTGTGATGACTGTGGAGGGCGCCTACGGCGGCTTCTGCGAGTACGAGACCCCCCTCCTCGGCTTCATCTGCCACGAGACCGGGGTCGCGAGCAGGGCGGCCTACGTGAAGGTCGCGGCCGGCGACAGGCAGGTCGTCTCATTCGGGATGAGGCGGGTCCACCCGGCCGTGACCCCCGCCTTCGACAGGGCGGCCTACATAGGGGGCATGGATGGCGTCTCCAGCATCCTCGGCGCGGAGATCGTTGGTGCGCCTGCCATGGGCACGATGCCCCACGCGCTGATAGTCACATTCGGCGATCAGGTCGCCGCCTGGAAGGCGTACGACGAGGTCATGCCCGAGGGGACCCCGAGGACCGCACTAGTCGACACCTACTTCGACGAGAAGACTGAGGCGATAATGGCGGCGGAGGCTCTCGGCGACCGTCTTCAGGCGGTGAGGCTCGACACGCCTGGCTCCAGGCGAGGAGACTTCGCCAGGATAATCCAGGAGGTAAGGTGGGAGCTGGACATCCGGGGCTTCAGGGGGGTTAAGATATTCGTCTCCGGCGGCCTAGACGAGGATAGCGTGAGGGCGCTGGGCGAGGCGGGGGCGGACGCCTTCGGCGTGGGGACCTGGGTGAGCGGCGGGCCGACGGTCGACTTCGCCCTAGACATCGTCGAGGTCGAGGGGAGGCCCTCTGCGAAGAGGGGGAAGCTTGGGGGCAGGAAGCAGGTCTGGAGG